>SKYF01000052.1 GCA_007128005.1 Bdellovibrionales bacterium | reverse complement strand
TTTCCACCAGTTCAACTGGCAAATTCAAGCGAGTAGCAATCCACTCGGGCTCACTGACAAAGCCCTTCACTTGAGTGAGTCTGCGAATGGCAAAGTGGTACCAGTGGGCCACATTGACCTGTTCAGCCCTCAGATCAACCCTCTCATCCAGTCGCCTGTACTTTTCCACCTCTCGGGCTGCCCAGGCCCGATATTTAGGACTTCTGTTGTGCTCAGACTCCACAGACTGACAAAACCAATTGTGCTTGTCTCGACTGAGCTTCAGGGATTCGGCCACCCTCTGTGCAGACTCCAAGGACAAGCCCTGCTTCCTGTTCAAAATTTCTGACAGCCGAGAGGCACTCAAAGACAGGTCCCTGGCAAAGGCTCTCAACGAATACTTTTTGTTCTTCTGTCTGCGCTCTCGCCACACAGACTCCAATAGATCCCGATAGTTGTCCATCTCTCCACTTCACTAAACAAATTCACCAAATTCGGTAGTAGTAACCCTGCCCGCGGGGAAGTCGCTCAACAACTCCCAAGGGCGCCTTCTCCACTTGATCCTTGAGAGACTCTAGATCGGGGCCAATGCGATTGACAACGGACATTCGCTTTAATTTCATGTTTGGCGTCAACATCTCCCCGGCTTTCAATTCAAAGTCGGTGATAAAAAAGAGCCGGGGCCGCAAATGATGGGGCGCTCCACTCAAAGCCCCCTGCACAAACCCATCGATGTTCTCTTTGATTTTTTCAGCCTTGGGCATATTGGAGCTCTGGTAGTTGACCACACAAAACAGCCAGGGCTGATTGGGGCCCAATATGAGTGAGAAGTCGGCCAGAGTGGCCTCCTTAACGGCCTGCTCCAAGGGCTCTGGGCAGATTCTTTTTCCAGCACTGTTCTTAAATGTGTTGGCCTTACGGCCAGTGAGGTAGAGGTAGCCATCGTCACTGAGTCTGCCCAGATCTCCAGTGGGATAGTAGCCCTCTGCATTGAGTAGGGACTGATCTGAACCAAAGTACTGCCCACTCACCCCTGGGCCCCGAACCCAAATTTCTCCATCCGGAGCGATCTTCAGTTCATTTTCCACCAAGGGTCGCCCGACGCTGCCCTTTTTTCTATCCCCTGGGCGATTGGCTGCGATGGGCACAATGTTTTCACTCAATCCGTAGGCCTCGTAGATTGGCAGACCGAGATAGTCAAAAAAATCCAACACATCTTGAGAACAGGCCGCTGAGCCAGAGATAAAGAATCTCATGCGGCGTCCAAAGAGCCTACGAGTCACTTGCCTGCGCACCAAGGGCAGACGCAGCAGAAGCTGCAGTGCTCGACTCCTCAAGTTGGGCTTGGCAGGAAAAAAACTCTGATAGACTCGTTCAAAAAAAAGCGGCACTGCAATCAGCATATGGGGCTGATGGAGCCTCATGGCCTTCATAATATCTCTGGGCTGATGGACATACTCCAGCCGAGCTCCTGTCTGTCGAGCCACCATATTGGCCACTCTTTGAAAGAGGTTGGATAGGGGCAGCCAGGACAAACTCACAAGGCCTGTTTCAACTTGCAAATGCCTTTGGATACTCTGAGCGGCCAATAAATACTGGGCCTGGGTGTAGGCCACGGGCTGAGGCTGCCCCGTCGTTCCAGAGGAAAAGACTACAGTGGCCAAGGCGTCGGGACGAGTGGGCTGAAACTCGACAGGCTTGGAGCCTGCAAGCTCACCCCTCAAAGCAGCTTGAGTGAGCTCACCTATATCAATAAGGGCCACTGAGCTCGATTTAAAAAGTGGGACAAAGGACTTTTGCTGCGACTCTCCCCAGTGGCTCTGGCGAACAATGGCCACCTGGACCTGCATCTGCTGTAAAATGCCCTGCACCTGCTCAAAGCTGTAGCTGTGATCGATCGAGACCACTGTGAGCTCCAGGGCCAAACAGGCCTTCTCTAGAGTATCCCACTCACGCCCCCCCTCAAAAAAGGCCAACACCAACTGACCTGAGGTCAGGCCCGAGCCCCTCAGTGCCGACACCATGAGCTGGACCTCGGTCAGATAGGGTCTGTCTGTATGGATCTGGCTATTGAGCCAGTCTCCAAAGTTGTTACATTCCATAACTCTATCTCACCTTAAAATGATCTCTGTTCACAAGGGGTCGAGGAAAAAAAAGTGTTCCGTGATGATCTGTGAGAGATGGGCTGCCAAACAGTTTCATTTTGAGATACAGTTTAAACATGGCACGATTTTTTTTGACTGGAGCAACGGGAGCCCTGGGCAGCTATCTTCTCAAAGAGATACTGCAGTCTGGAAATGATTTAGATTTACTTGTGAGGGCGCAAAAGGGACTCTCGCCTTCACAAAAGATTGGCTCTCTTCTTGATTTTTTTAAACTCGACAGAGATCTTCTTCGACAAAAAAGAATCCGCGTCTTCTGGGGCGATATCTCCTCACCTCAGTTGGGCTTAAGCCAATCCGACCTCTATGATATCTTGGAGAGCTCGGACTATATGATTCACAGCGCGGCCGACTTGAGCTTTGACACCCCTCTGGAAGTGGCTTTCAAGGCCTGTTTTGACCCCATTCGCTTCGTCCTCCAGGTGCTGTCCGACAGCTCAACAAGTCGCCCCTTTAAAAAAGTCACTCTGGTGTCGACCGTGGGCGTCGGCGGGCGCTCGACACCACTTGTGCCAGAGGGTTTTTTATCCAAGGAGGGGGACTTTCACAACAACTATGAGCGGGCCAAGCGGGCCCTGGAAGATGTGGTTCAACAGGCCTTGGAGTGCGATACCCCCTTGGCAGTGGCTCGCCCCAGCATGATCATTGGTGACAGCCACTGCGGGCAAATTTACCGCTTTCAGATCTTCTATCATATCGCCCAGTTCTTGGCGGGACTTAAAACCCTGGGCATACTGCCCGAACTGGGTGAGCGAACTCTGGACGTCATCAATGTCGACTATGTGGCTCGCGGAATCCAGAGCCTTACTGAAGACCCACAGGCCGTTGGAAAGGTGTTCCACCTGTGCTCAGGACCCAAGAAAGCGCCAAGCCTTCAGCAAGTCCAAGAGCTCTCACGTCAGGCCCACCTCAGACACAATCTTCCCCTTCCAACCCTCAGATACTTGCCCAGAAACCGCCTTCAGAGCCTCTTGAACGGACTCCAATTTGCAAGACACCTGCCACTCCCCCACAACGTCATTGGCAGAATAAAGGCCATGAACATCATGCTCGAGTATTTGGGCACCGAACAGGAATTTGAAAACCAACTCACCTTAAGATATCTCTCTGAGCGAGGCCTCCGCCCTTCTGATCCCTTAGACTACATTCCAAAGAGTCTAGACTACTACCTAAACAAGAAAGTTAAATCACATCGCCCGAGGGGCCTGCATATTGAGAATAGATAAACCTGACTTGAGTACTTTTTCTGTGGCATGGACTAAGCTCATCCGGGCCGCAACCAGTTCAGGTTCTGATGCATTGAGAATGCGGTGTCGATGATAGAAGTGACCAAAGCAGCGACACAGGTCCAGCAAGTAGTTGGCCACCAGATGGGGCTTAAAACTCTCGAAAGCCAAGTTCAACACCTCATCGTATCTCATTAAAAACATAAGCAATTCTTTTTCTTCAGGGCTGTCGAGCTCCAGCTTAAACTCCGACTCAATGTTTTGGCTATACTTTTGCATCAAGCTCCAGCAGCGCACATAGGTGTACTGAACATAGGGACCGCTATCGCCCTCAAAGTCCACCACACGCTCCCAATCAAAATCCACGTTCCTGACGCGATCATAGAATAGATCATTGAATACAATCGCCCCAATTCCGACTTGCTTTGCGACCTCGTTCTTGTTGGGAAGTTGCGGGTTCTTCTCCTCAATAATCTTTTGCACCAACTCCACGGCCTTATTCAGCACATCCTCAAGAAAGATCACATTGCCCCGACGGGTGGACATCTTCCCCTGATCCTTAAATCGGTACATGCCAAAGCTAATATGATGACAGTCCTTGGCCCAAGAATAGCCCATCTTATCGAGGACCTTAAACACCTGTTTAAAGTGTAAACTCTGGTCCACTCCCACCACATAGAGATTCATATCGGCCTTGAGCTCCTCCATACGGTAGATGGCACTGGCCAGATCTCTGGTGGCATACAAAGAGGCTCCATCCGACTTGCGAATCAGGCAAGGAGGAATATTCTCTTCATCCAGGCGCACGACCATGGCCCCATCGCTCTCCTCTAAAAGCCCTTTTTCCTCAAGGAGCTTTTCCGTTGGCTTCAAGCGATCGTTGTAGAACGACTCACCTTTGACTAAGTCATGTTTGACTCCAAGCAGATCCCACAGACGCTGATACTCCTTCATGGAGATCTCAACAAACCACCTCCACAGAGCTAAAACCTCCTCGTCTCCATCCTCGAGGCGCTTAAAGGTCTTGGCTCCCTCTTCTTCAAGTTCCTTGTTGGTCTCGGCTTCTGCATGGAAGCGCACATAGATGGCATACAGGGACTCAAAGGGCTTCTCTTTAAAATCATACTCCTGACCCCAGCTCTGATAGGCCCAGGCCAGTTTCCCAAATTGAACCCCCCAGTCCCCTAGGTGATTGAGCCCCAGCACTTCAAAGCCCTGGGACCTGGCCAAATTGCAGATGGCCTGGCCGATGACCGTGGCTCGCAAATGGCCTATGCTCATGGGTTTGGCTACGTTGGGCGATGAGTAGTCGATGACAATCCTTTTTCCCTTGCCCCTGCCTGAGGCACCAATTTGCTCCTCTGCTGCCTGCAGCAGACTTTGACTCACCACCTGTTGCAGATAGGCTGCTCGAAAATGGAAGTTGACAAAGCCACTGAGGGCTTCCACCTTCTCAATGGGCTGAATTCGAACTGAGCCTTGCTTTGCCTGGTCACTGAGCTCCTGGTTGGCCTTGTCAGCTAAGTCCTTGGCAATCTGGGCCGGGGCCTGCCTCAACTCCTTGGCCAAAAAAAACACCGGCAAAGACAGTTGACCATGAGATGGGTCTTTGGGGGTCTCCAAAAGACGGGCGACTTGAGAGGACTCCAAATCAATACATTTGCTGACAACTTGCGCTGCTTCTTCCTTTAGATTTTTTAGCATATTTTTGGCTAACACATCTTGATGCTCGTTGCCAATCCAATTCTCTTGACCCTCCATGGCCACACTCATTAGGCTACTGACCCTCAGCCTAGGGGGTCTTCTTTGAACAAAGCACAACTGATCGAACATCTGAGTCTTAAAACCCGCCTGCCCAAAAGCCAGTCGGAGGAGGTGTTAAACGCCACTCTGGAAATTATTGAAGCTGCCGTCTGCCAAGGCGAAGAGGTCAAGCTTGTCGGTTTTGGCACCTTTGACCAAAGCCTCAGGAAAGCTCGTATGGGCCGCAACCCAAAAACAGGCTCTAGCCTGATGATCCCCGAGTGCCGAGTGCCTCGCTTTCGCCCTGGGAAAGACTTTAAAGAGCGCCTTGAGTCTCGCTCCAAAAAATAGAAGACAAAAACTCACCGTAAGGGAGAAAAGTTGGCCACTCGCTGAAGATAGTTCGTCACTTCAGCCCGAGTGGCTGAAGCCCTCCTTAGCTTCTCGTCCAATTCTTGAAGCTCTAGCCACAGCTCGGGAAACAAGTAACCCGCAACTCGATCCTGGTCCAGTCGGCGGATATCCACCCAGGCTCCCCCTTGAGGACTGCGCCCCTGTTCAACCGAACGCATCAGTTGCTGACTGAGATTGAGAAGCCTGCGCTTTTCCTGCTGATAGGAGAGGCTGTGCTGCTTAAAAGTCTTGAGCAGCTGCTGGCGATGCCTACGAGGGTCCGGCACCCAGTCGATACGGCGTTCGACAGCTTGATCGTTGATTTGGGCGCGAATGTGGTAGCGGCCAAAGGGCAGGCCCTGATCTCTGAGGGAAAATAGAAACTCCCCGTCTTCTGGCCCCCGCTGAAGGCGATGGACTTGCCAAATATGGGATTGATTCTCAACCTGCCCCGCCCGTGCAGAGACCCGAAGTCTCAAGAGAAAGTGCGAGCTGGCATCACTACTGACTCTGATCACAGGGCTTCCTGAGGCAAGCCCATCGACCCGCAGAGATATGGAGGTCGCTCGTTGACGAGGCTCCACCTGAAGCGTCGTCTGAGGAGCCGCATGAGGCTCAACCCTCTGGTTGGCCTCCAAGTCAGTCTTGGCTTCAGGCTCTGGTGGCCTGGGCCAGAGGGGCTCCACATCCTGCCTGAAGGGCGATGATGTCCACAGCAAATACGCCACAAATAGACCTATCAACACCCCAATGGGCAACACCTTTAGCCACAATGGGGGGCGAAAGAAAATCTGATGGCGACGAATCCTTTTGGTAAATTGTGGCTGAGAACCTCTCCTTGTCCTCCTCACTTTAGGACTGCCTGGGCGCAAGCTGGAGGAAGTCTGTGAAACAGACTTGCTTTCAAGAAACTGCTGAACCAGCTCAGGCCCTTGAGCCTCCCCCTCTGGGGGTGTCTGCGGAGGGGGTGAAGGACTCTCACTCTCTGAGCGTGATTTTGGGTCTGCCTTCAGAACGGACTGCAACATCTCCTCGGCAGTCCACGTGGGGGCAGGGGGAAGCCTGACACCCCTGGGCTGCCCCGCCTTAGGCAGGCGCCGAGCCTCGAGGGGAGAAAACTCGCTCACCTCAGAAAGCTTCTTCCACTGAAGCATCCCCTCCTGCCAAATATGGTCGACGTACCTGACTCGCCCCTGGTGAAGCTCCCTCATCACCTGTTGGGTGGTCAGGGGCCCTAACTGCAAAAATCCCTTGCCCCGCTCGGGGGGCTTGGGAATAAGGACCACCCACAGGTCCCTGACGCTGCCTTTAAGAGTGTACTCTTCCAACTCCAGCCTTAAGCCCTGTTGGGCAGAAATTGGCTTCCAGTTTGTCGCACCTTCCTCGCAAACTGTATCTACGGATTGGAGCTTACCTTCCTGTAGCAGCTTGAGAATCTCCGCCCCCGGCACAGGCCCCTTGGTCTTTCCATTCTCAATATAGTAATACCAACTGGCCACCCTTAGAGCCCCTCCATCCACTGAGACAAAAGCGACTGAGATTCAAGCCTCTTGACCATAGACAAATAAAACTCCGCAAAGTCCTTATCTTCTGGATTCTTGGCCAATATCTTCAATAACTTGTCGGGCCCAATCCGCTGAGCTCGGTAACTGAGATAGAGTCGCTCCCCCATCATACCACCAAGAATCTTGGCCGCCTCAAAGTAGTTGCTCTTTTGCCGAGGTGAAAACTTGCTCTGCCGACGTCGCCCACTATAGACGTAGATGACCTCTGAAAGCCTTTGATCTAAAGCTAGCAGCAAACTGTCTCGACCCCTGTCCTTGGGTTGAGAGGCGGCCAATTGAGCTTTAAGATCTCGCACCGAATCTGCCTTTCTCTTGTGGTTGACAAGCTTGCTCAAAAAAAAGCCCACGGCTTCCACCCAAATGCGCTGATAGAACTCCTCGGGCTGCCGCCAAAACCAGGACTGCGACCCATTCAGTTTACTGTGTACGTATTGCCCGGCCAGAGTGGCCGCGTGATTGATGGTCTCCCTGGATAGATAGAGCACCCCCATCTGAGGCAGATAAAAACTTCTATCATTGGCCATTAAATGCTGTATCAGCCTCCTCTCAGGAGCACTCACAGAGCTCTCCAGCGAGGAGTAAATCAGCTCATCTGAAGGCAGATAAACTGCCAAATCATAGCTCTTTAACTTAAAGCCCAGATCTCCTGCGATGAGTTGAATCAGCGAGTGAATATGGTCTGTGTAATCCACCCCTAAACCATCCTCATCGGGGTCTTCCAAGTCACGATCAAAGGCCTGCTCCAAATAGATAAGATAACTCTGCCACTTGACCCAGGGAGGTGAGCCCATCACACAAAAGCGACCCCTAGAGGCCTGAAGAACCTCAACCTGAGTCTCTAGGCCCTTTGCCGCCAGACGAAAGTAAAGCTCCTCCACATTCTGAAACACCCTCACAATGTCGAGTTTGTCCTTTGGACTCAGGTCCCTCAACGCCTGGGGCAGGTGAGGAGAGGCCAAGTGCAAGTCCCCGTAGACAACATAGATGAGGGACTCTGGATGCCGGCCCTTGTAATCAACAAGGATACGGGCCGCATGCTGGTCCCTTCTAGACAGGCCCTTTAAAGTCCTCTGCACCTCAAGGCGATTGAGAGCCAAGACATACAGCCCCCTTTCCCTAGCCAAGTTCAACAGGGGCTTATAGTAGGACCAGGGAAAACCCCAATGCTCCTCCCACCGAACCCTCTTAAGAAAATTCTCCTCACTCAACTCTCCCGCAATATAGAGATCCAACTCCTGTTGGTAACGACTCTCTATGCACTCCAAGGCCAGAACCAAGGGGCGCGGGCTGTGCAGACGACGCAGCAGACGCAAGTGGGTGCGTTGAGCCTGAGAGAAGGCATGAAAGTCGGCCCCCAACACAAAGTCCGCCTTCTGAATCGAGAGCATCAGATCTTCTCGACTCCCCGGACTCCACCTCCCCCGAAATTCCCTTTTGTAGGCTCCCGAGTACTCCCCGAGATCTTCTGGCTGGGCGCCCAACAGGTGGGCCACCTGGAGGCGAATTTTGTGCATAAGCTGACGCCTTGCCTTGAGCCACTGTTGATGATTGTGTCTTTTCATGTGTGCCGCCCCGCTTATCAATGTGACAAACTGTGAGACTGAAATCAAGCTCTCAAAAAACACCTTGGCTGCTCTGCTCTTCTGCCGGCCCAGCTAGACATATCACTTGCTCTTGGAGCAAAAATTGGATGTAATGTGCGCAGTTTTAAGGAGCAAGTATGAACAAAAAAATTCTCTTTGCCCTCTTGGTCACCCTAGGCTCCATTGGCCTGCATTTTCATCTGACCCTCCACTGGTACCCGCTGCACTTTGGCGCTCCGGTGGAGTCGACCATTTGCAACCTGGGAACTCAATTTAACTGTGATGTGGCTGCGGCCAGTCCCTACGGGCAACTCTTTGGCATCCCCATTTCCCTATGGGGAGCCATGACCCATGTGGCCCTGTTGCTCTTTCTTCTGGGCTACATCCTGGGCTTTACTGACGCTCCTCAAAGAAGCCTGCGCTTTGCCTTTCTGTTGAGTTCCCTGGCTCTTTTGGCCTCTGTGGTGATGGGTTTTATATCTACCTTTTTTCTAGCGGCCTACTGCCCTCTTTGCGTGGTGCTTTACGCTCTCTCCCTCATCAATTTTGAGCTTCTTCGCCGCTCCCAAACGGAGTCCTTCTGGCACTCCTTTGTCCACTCGGACCTGCCGCGACTTTGGTCGGAGTCCAAGGCAAGCCTTATCATGATCGCATCTATCCCGGTAGCCAGCCTGTTGGTTCACCTGGGCCTAGCAAGCCCCTACGACAGCAAGGAACTGAACTTAGTCCTACAGCAGTCCGTTCTGGATTGGGCTGAAGCCCCTCAAGTTCCTCTCACCGCAGCTGCCTCCCTTCGTCTGGGCCCAGAGGATGCCTCAGTTGTGGTCAGTGAGTTTGCAGACTTTCGCTGCATTCACTGCAAAAGAGTGGCCCCCATTTTAAAGACCTTCGCCCAGGTTCACCGCGATGTTCGCGTGGACTTCTATGCTTTCCCACTGGATGGGCAGTGCAACCCCGCCATTTCTCAACAAGGAGATGGGGTCTCCTGTCAACTGGCCAAAGCCACCTTGTGTGCAGAGAAGCTGGATGAGCAGGGCTGGGCCATGCACGATCTGATCTTTGACCACTTTGAGGCCATTTCAGGCCTGCGCAGCCTAAGTGCTGCAGATGAAAGGCTTCGTATGCTGAGCTTTCAGTTGAACCTTGAGTGGGAGGAGATGCAGGCTTGCCTCGATGCCCCTGAAACCCATGAGGCCATCACCGCTCAGGCTTTGGCCGGACAGCTTGCCCGCGTGAGGGGGACACCCAGTATATTTGTCAACGGCCGCCCCGCCTCTGCTGCCGGACAATCTCTGGTTGGACTCCAGGCGATCCGCCGCGAGGCTTTAAGACAGAAGTAAGGTCAGCGCCTCAGATTGAGACACCCCCATGGTGCGTCTTTTGCACCAGTCAATACCATCGAACTTCAGCCGGCAAACAGATGTGTTCTTAAGAAAAGTGCACACTGAGTTTCAGACAGCTGACTGAAGAGTAGACAGGCAACAAAAGTAAGGGGGGACTGATGACAGAGCAGAGGAACAGGGGCTCAGGGCCAATAAGATCTCGACTGAAAGACTCTTTAATTCTAGGGGCTTTACTGCCTCTCGTGACTGCCTGCAACCCAGGCTTTCTTATTGACGAAGAGTTTTCCACCTCATTGAGTTCCTTTTGTGCTCCCCTAAAACCCCACGGCCATGAGCAACTGGTCAGTCAGGGTAAAGTCTCCTTATTAGGCGAAGGATTAAAATTCCAACCAGAACAAGAAGAATCTCTGGTCTCTTTAAAGAGTGCAAGTCAAGTCGCAGAGGGTGACTTTACCTCTCTGATGATTCCTGAGGGCACCTCCCTGGTCGGAACTGTAGACCTCAACTGCTTAGAGGGTGGGCTAGAAGAACAGGGGCCCAATATGATTCTCTCCCTCAAGCTGGCTGAAACCTCTGAGCGAATTCCCGGCATCCAGCAGCAGGCCTTCACCCTGACCACGGCCCAAGACATTCCTTACTTGGAGCTAGTCACCCAAGCCAATGAAGACCTCTGCCTCATCAGCCTGTCTTCAGATGTGGAAGCCTTTTTGCAAATGACTCCCAACGACCCCCGCTTTGCCGAGCAAACAGATATGCGCAATATCGAACTGGTCAGAGGCAGAGAGCTGGGTTTCAACGATCAAGAGATCACCTCTGAGGTGATACTTGCCGTGATCGACACCGGAGTGGATTACAACCACCCCGACCTCAGAGAGCAAATGTGGAGCGGCCGGGGGCGATCTTTTGTTGGCGATAATACTGACCCCATGGACAATCACTTCCACGGCACTCACGTGGCCGGGCTTGCGGCTGCGGCCAGCAACAACGGGGTGGGAATATCAGGAGTGGGAACTCGGCAAGTTAAAATTATGGCTCTTAAGGTGTTTGAAGGAGCCAGCGGAAGCCTGGCCCCCATTGTCAATGCTGTTAACTTCGCCACTGACCAAGGTGCTCACGTCATCAATATGAGCCTTGGCACCGGGGCCCCCAGCCCTGCTCTGAGGGATGCGCTTATCCGGGCCACTGACAATGGCGTGGTGGTTTTTGTTGCTGCTGGCAACGACGGGCAGTCTCTGGCCCAAAGACCTACCTATCCAGCTCTTTACAGCGACATTCCTGGGGTGATCACCGTGGGCTCTATCAATGCGCAGAACTCGGAGATATCAGGCTTTTCCAATTTCAGTCCCACTGCTGTGCAGATTCTGGCCCCAGGTTCAAATGGCGCTCAGGGAGTCCTCTCCACGGTCCCCACATCTTTCAACGCCACCGGCTACGCCAGTCGCATCAACAACAACCCCATTCAGGGCACCTCCATGGCTGCCCCCATAGCTGCTGGAGCTGGAGCTCTCGTAGTGGGCTACCTGCGCTCCAAAGGCCATATTGTTACTCCAGCTCTTGTCGAGTCCATGATAAAGGACGCCGCGATAAAGGATGCCCAATTGAGTTCTCGAGCCCAGGACGGCAACCGCCTGAGCCTTGCCCGCCTGGCTGAGTTTGTGACTCAAAATGCAAATGCCGGCCTCAGGATTGTTCAACAGCCTCGGGACCAAATCCTCCCTCTCAATGGAAATATCCGTCTCGAGGTGCTGATGTCAGAGCCCAATGCTCAACTCAACTACCAGTGGTTCAAAAACGGAGAGCGACTTGCCGAGGCCACCTCAGCGACATTAGAGGTTGTGGGCTTTGACAGCGAGGATGCAGGGGAGTACTGGGTGGAAGTAAGGTCATCTAACAGCAGGTGGCTGCCTGGAAACAAGTTCCGCCTCGAGCTTACCCCTGATGGCTTTGGCTGCTAGGAGTCTGCTGGCGAAAAACTAACCAAATAGGGCTGAGCTCACCACTCCGGTGAGCAAGTCCACCAGCGAGTGAAAGGCCACAAAAAAGGAGTTGGCCATGCCGGCCTTGAGATCAAGAAAAAATCCAAGAGCAAAGAGGGCAAATAAGCAGTAGGTGAGAGTTTTTAGTACCCACACCGTCGAGCGCATATCGTCCAGCTTGACTTCTCTTTCCACTCTTTCAATTTTTTTGAGATAATGCTTTAACTCTTCAAAGTGCTCCCTTACCTTCTCACTGAGCTCCTGCTGGCGGGCATAGGACAGGACCACAGAAGAGGGAAAGTTCCTTTTAGCCTGAATCGCATAGATTAAATTTTTGCAGTGGCGAACATAGGTCTCCACTCTCTGCTGAAAGAGGGGGTACTTGGTCTTGTGATCCACATAGAGCTGGAGTTCGTCCACAGCGGAGTCATATTCGTTATTGGCCACAAGCTGTAGAATGCCCTGCCTGAGCTCCCCTAGATGGGGGCCAATTTGCCGATTGAGCTCCTTGCGAATTCTAAGCTCAATCTCATGGGCCTTGTCCGTCTCCAAGGCCTGATAGTCCACCGCTGGCACCGGACTCTGCTCGAATGGATCCTCGTCAAAGGTTTTGATTGCCTGTCCCATATACCAGACCTATCGGCAGGTCTGGTCTAGGGGTTTAGCTTTTTATTGGTGTATCAGCTCACTGAGCTCCTGAAGTCTTTGACGCTCCGAAGCGGGAACCATAATGCCCCCGCTGCCCGAGTAGCCCATAAAAATACTGGCCTGAAGGCGATTGAAACAACTTCTGGCCACATCTGACTTGGGCAGGGTGCGCACGCAGGCTTCATAGTAGGTCTCATGAAGATTCCAGAAGCCCACATTGTCCAGAGCCTCATAGGCCTGGCCCAGAGCGTAAAAAGCCTGGGCCAAATTGCTAGCAGAGGGCCTGCTGGTGACGAAGTCATGGAGAATCTGAGTCGCCCTTAAGTACTCCACATCCCCTGCATGGTCTCTGGCATAGCGCTGAATTTGCCGTGCCTGACGCAACCGCTCCTCAGCCTGGGTCAAGGGAGGCACACGGCTAGGCCCTCTAGCTATCTCTCTGCTCCACCTCTCGAGGGATCTGCGCCAGCCTTCGGCCTGCTGCTGCAAAAAGAAGGGCACACCCTCGCGCTCCAACACCTTGTTGATCTCGTTGAGAGCCTCGTCGGGCTGCTTTTTCACCCTCACCATCAGAGCCAGGTACTTTCTCAGGGCCGTTTCAAAATCAAAGGGTCTTGTCTGAATAAACTGAGGGTCGTTCAGCAGATGGCGCAAGTAGCTGGCAGCCCCATCAAAATCCCTCATGGCCACCATCAAGTCGGCCCTTTCTAGAGGCCTTAAACCCGCAATCTTGACATCTTCCCACTTCCACCCCACAGCTCCACCCCGCTCTGTGGCCGTATGACAGGCAAAACAGGTGTTCATGACCGACTTCATGGTGCTCCTGGAGTACTCATAAAGCCCGGTTTCAAAGGCGTCCAGAGCTCTCTCCAGATCAGAGTTCATACGACCCACAGCTAGGGACAAAATAGGATCCTTGCCCAAATAGGCTTCCCCCAACTCAGGGTGCATTTCCTCGGCCTCCTTGGCCAGCCGCTGAATTGCATTCCTCACTTTTTTATGATGGGCCTGATCGGCAAAGCCATCGCGGATGTAGATAAAGGGCACCAGCTCCCGAACACTCTCACCGAGCCCCCTCATCGACTCCGACCAAGAGGGCACTGCAGGCCCACTGGCTTTCCTCTGCCCGGTCATCTGGCAGGCAGCAATGGAAAGGGCCAAAACTCCAGTCACTACGATCAATCCACCGAACTTTTTCTTCATCTGAAACTCCTTGCTGCTCAGCTCACTGTCCGACAATCTTCCTCGTTGATGTTGACAGAATTATTTAAGCACAAGGTTTTTATGAGATTCAAACTCTATCCCAATTATTTTTTCCAAGACCGCCTCCAGGCGACCCTCACCACAGACACTTAAGTCCGCGTGCTGCTTGGATGGCTCAACAAAGAGATCATGCATGGGCTTGACCTGACTGAAGAACTGCCGAATGACTCCTTCCTCGGTGCGCCCTCTTTCCCGTATATCCCGCTCCAGACGACGGGCAAAGCGAAGCTCCTCGGATGTTTCGACAAAGACACTGTAGTCCAAGTGGCGGCGAATTGCCTTTTGAGTCAAAATCAAGATCCCATCCACCACTACAACCGACTTGGGCTGAAAGTAAACCGTCTCCGGCCGCCTTGAGTGGGAGACAAAATCATAGGTGGGCACATTGACGCTGTGCCCCTCAGACAACTCTCTCAAGTGCTCGCTCATCAGACCAAAGTCCAATGAGTCTGGATGATCAAAGTTCTCACTTTGACCCAAATAATAGGAGTCTTGGTAGAGGATTTCACAGTGCTGAGAAGTCAGCCTCTGATGGATCATCCTGGCTAAGGTGGTCTTTCCCGAACCACTTCCACCGCTGATACCAATGATAAAGGGCCTGTGGGCCGCTGAAGAACTCGGCGCCACTGCCCTCACCCCGCACTCATTCGAAATCCAATGCCGGGGTTTTCCCTCTCCAGCCAGCGCAGATCCCACTCTCTGTCCAACAAAACCACGGGCCTTTCCTCATCGTCCATAAACATTCTGGCTCCCCCTTTAAGCCCCTGTATGGGAGGTCGTTCACTTTCCTCCTCCACAGGCCAGCGAGCCACGGAAAAGGGCAGGCGCTCGAGCTTCACCGCCAGCTTGTACTCGTCATTGAGGCGGTACAATAGCACCTCAAACTGAAGCTCCCCCACAACTCCTATCACCGGATCCTGCTTGCCCAAATGGGGCTCATAAAATAACTGCACCATTCCCTCCTCGGCCAGCTGCTGAACGGCCTTTTGCAGCTGCTTGCGCTTGAGGGGGTCTTTGATATTGAGTCGACCAAAGATCTCCGGAGAAAACCTAGGGATGGGATCAAAGACAAACTTCTTACCCTCAGTCAGGGTGTCTCCCACTTTAAAGTAGCCCGTATCAATGATCCCCACAATGTCACCTGGAAAGGCCTCTTCCACCGTCTCCCTATCCCGGGCCAAAAACTGATTGGCGTAGCTGAGTTTGAGCTCCCTGTCCAAGCGGCTGTGATAGACTTTCATGCCCCTGATAAAGGTACCCGAACAGACCCTGAGAAAGGCCACCCGGTCCCGATGCTTAGGGTCCATATTGGCCTGAATTTTAAACACAAAGCCTGAGAACTTTTTGTCCAATGGGTCGACCTCGCCCTGGCTTGAGGGCCGAGGCCTGGGGGCCGGGGCCTGATCTGCAAATAGCTCCATAAATAAGTCTACTCCCCAAGTGTACTTGGCACTGCCAAAACTCATGGGGCTCACCCTCCCCTGAAGGAACTCCTCCTGGGAGAACTCTCCAAGTGCCACTTCGAGCAGTTCCATCTCCTCTTGAAGCTGCAAAAAGAGCTCCTCACCCACTCGCTCAAGAATTTTCTCATCCCTCCAGCCCTTATCTAAGGACACAACCTCTGGTGCCTCTTTGTCCCGAGTGTAGAGGTAGAGCTCCTGTTTCAGGCGATGATAAAGGCCTTTAAACCTATCCCCCATCCCAATGGGCCAAGTCACCGGATAGCACTTAATCCCCAAAGTCGTTTCCACATCATCAATCAGGGCCAGGGGGTCTTTACCCTCTCGGTCCATCTTGTTGGCAAAGGTAAAGATGGGAATACGCCTGAGCCGACAGACCTCGTAGAGCTTTCGTGTTTGGGCTTCGACCCCTTTGGCCGCATCGATCAGCATGGCTGCAGAATCCGCCGCCATCAGGGTGCGGTAGGTGTCCTCACCAAAGTCCTTGTGCCCGGGGGTGTCGAGCAGATTCACTCGCAAACCCCTGTACTCCATCTGCATCACCGAGGAGGTGATGGACACCCCCCTCTCCTGCTCCAGGGCCATCCAGTCAGACATGGCTTTTTTGCTGCCCTTTTTGCCCTTCACCTCACCGGCGTCGCGCACCACTCCCGCATGCCAGAGGATCTTTTCAGTGATGGTGGTCTTGCCCGCGTCGGGGTGGGAAATAATGGCAAAGGTCCTTCGCCTGAGGGCCTCTTCTCTAAAGGAAATCTTTTGGTGACTCAACTCTGACATAGCGCCGTAAAATTTAGCGGTTTTAGGCACAAATTGCGAGGGAAAATCCGAGCCAAACCTGAGTTTTTTCGCTATAGTCACCCCACTATGGCTGATAAGGAAAACAAATATCCCGAAAACGTCAAAGGGCGCTACTTTGTGGACCGAGAGTGCATTGCCTGTGATGCCTGTGTTCTTACAGCCCCCGACCACTTTGGCATGGATGAAAATGACGGCCACGCCTTTGTCGTGAAGCAACCGCAAAGCCCTGAGGAGGAAGAGCTGTGCCGGGAAGCCCTTGAGGGCTGCCCTGTTGAGGCCATCGGCAACGATGGGGAAGAGTAAAGCCTTGGCTCCTTCAGCTCAAAAAATCCCTGTCTAAGTTCTAGACAGCCGCTGTTAAGACTGAACAGCCCCCTAAAACAAGATCCCCATCAATTCAATGACTTAGAGTGAGAACGCTTTTTGCTTCCTAATCACAGCAGAAGGGGGACTCAAACATGCTTTTAAACAGACACTCTCTAAAAACCTTGTGTTTGGCCGGAGCGGCCATCGCCTGGCTCACTGGCTGTGAATCGGGAAATCACCAGAATTTGGCCGCCAATCAGGCCGTCTCTGTGGACGCCCAATCCTGTGGCTCGCGTGCCCATGGAGAGTTCTGGTTCGAACTCACCGACCAGACCAGCACCAATGACACCTATATTTGCCCAAATGGGAGCCTGGGCTCCTCCATTCACTTCCTGGAAGCTCAGTTTCAATGTGAGCAGGGGCAAGTGATTGCCACAGGGACCACTCGCCTGGATCCAGACCCCATCAGTAGCAATTGCAATGGTGGTGGAACTAGCCCCAACCCCAACCCGATGCCTCCTCCCAATCCGACTCCGCAAGTCTGTAGCCCCGGTGCTACGCAATCTTGCCCCATTGCCAATGGCTCTGGACGGCAGACTTGCAATGCGACTGGCTCAGAGTGGAATGACTGCCAAGTCACGAGCTGCAACAGCAACTTTATTCAGTCCGGCAACAGCTGCATTCAGAACAACTTTACCGGCAGTGGACTGTTTCACTGCGACGCTCCCTCACACTGCCATATTTCCTGCGGAAACGATGGCAGACTGTTTCGAATAGAGCGGGGGGACCGAGGCTTCTGTTCTTCAGATATCCCTGTAAATCCCGCTGGAACTCTTTCCGGCACAGGGGCTGGGAACTGGGGCTGGATTGAGGGAGACTATCATTTCCTCACCGGGCACTTTTTTAAGGCCAACACCACCAACGTGAATATAAAAGTCAGCTGCGACGTCAATCACAGAGGTACCAGGATCTTGTTTGGCCGACAAGCCTGCACCTTTGAAGAGAGGGGGGTTATGAACAGCTCCACTCGCACTCGCCCCATCTGGATCGACGGTCCTCAACAGTTCGTAACCCTCACGGGTCAGGACCTTGTCCTGGATCTCGGAAGGTTTTACCCTTTTAACAGACTTAAAAAGAGAACGGCCATCACCTGGACGCCCGATGAGTTCAGCGGCCCAGTTCTCTATGACACTGTCTGGTGGCGCAGTGGACAGCGCACCAGGAACAACCGAGGAACTACGGTTATTGAACTGAACATCAGGGCCAACATGAACTATAAAGCCACAAAGTACTAGGCCCACCTCCCGCTAAACTCAAAATTTAGATTTCCTATAGCCCCTTGTCGCCAAGGGGCTTTTTTTTTGCTATATCGCTTAGACTTATGCCAAAGACCTACCACAACTTAAGCCTTGAGTTGGACCAAGACCTGGCCGAGCAGCTTCAGTGGCTCGAGCCCAACTACTCGAGCTTTCATATCCTGCGCCAATCGGTGGATGCCCGCAGGGGCAAAAATCCGCGCCTCATTTACTCAGTTGAGATCTTTGGCGCTGAGGAAAGCCCTCCCCCCCCTCCTGCCCCTCTTGAGCGCCTAAAACACTGGAAGGAGGCCCCTGTCCTGGTTGTGGGCACGGGCCCGTCGGGGCTGTTTGCCGCCTTAAGGCTACTGGAAAGAGGTATCCCCTGTGTGATCTTTGAACAGGGCTCTGAGGCCACCGAGCGTCTGAAGCGCATCAACCGATTTTGGCGCTACGGGGAGCTCGACCCTCGCAACAATGTGGGCTTTGGCGAGGGAGGGGCCGGGCTCTATTCTGACGGCAAACTCATCACTCGGATCAAATCCCCCCACATTCCCTATGTGATGCGCAGGCTCGTTGAATTTGGGGCCCCTGAGGAGATCCTCTACCTGTCAAACCCCCATGTGGGCTCCGACCGCATCCGCCGAGTGATCCCAAAGCTGCGCCAGAGACTTCTTGATCTTGGCGGTCAGATTCACTTCAACACCAAAGTCACGGAACTGTTGCTGGACAGCTCCCCAACACCAGCCCAGATCAAGGGCCTTGAGGTAGAAGATGGGCGCAGATTCCTCTCAGAGCGAGTGATTCTGGCCTGCGGCCACTCCAGCGAGGATATGTTTGCCCACCTCCATCAGATGGGCGTGTACATGGAGTCTAAGGCCTTTGCCGTGGGCTTGAGAGTCGAGCACCCCCAGCAGCTGATCAACCAAATCCAGTACAGATCCCTTGCCGACCACCCCAAACTGGGGGCCGCCAACTACAAGCTGGCCTATCACAATAAAGAGGATGATCGCGGCATCTATAGCTTTTGCATGTGTCCAGGAGGCTACGTTCTCTCCAGTGGCACTGAGCCCACAGGACTCGTGAGCAATGGGATGAGCAACTACAATCGTGGTTCCGCCTTTGCCAATGCGGCCATTGTTGTCAGCCTTCAACCCAACACCTCAGAAGGCCTCTTTGCAGGCCTCAGGTACCGCAGGGAACTGGAAGCCCGAGCCCTGTCACTTATCACATCCCAACAGGGCACAAAGGAGCTTCCCGCTCAGCGGCTGGTGGACTTTCTCGACAAGCGCTCAGGGCCAGCCCTTAAGAGCTCCTGTCCCAGCGGAGTTCTCCCCGCTCGCCTTGACCAACTGATGGGCGAAGACCTCAGCCGCCAACTGCAATTGGGCCTTGAGAAGTTCAACCGCTCTATGCGCGGATTTATCACCCCAGAGGCCCAATTTCACGGGGTGGAGTCGCGCACCTCTTGCCCCTTGCGCATCACCCGAGACCCCGAAAGCCTCGAGTCCTTGAGCCACCAGGGCCTTTTTCCCTGCGGAGAGGGGGCCGGCTATGCCGGAGGCATCACCAGCGCTGCCTGTGACGGCATCCGCATCGCCGAGAAAATCTACAGCCAAGTGGTCAGTATTCGCAGCCGAGCCCTATGACCTAGATCGAGCCATCAAAGCCAGAAGCCCCCAATCAATCCCTGTTTGGGGCTTGCAAAGACCTCTCCTTGATGGTAATCTTTAACTTACCATAGGTGGTAATTTTTTATGTACAATATGATGGCTCTTTTTAAGGTTCTTAAGTCCCTCAAGCTTTCCGAGCGAAGCTTGGCTGTAAAAAGCGGCTTGAGTCGGCCCGCTGTTCACTCTTTGGCAACAAGCCCTCAGGGATCTCGTCTTTGCTCCCTGACAAAGGTGGCCAAGACCCTCGATCGAGATCTTTACCTAGTGCTGGCCCATAAAAAAACCTGCCTCGACCTCTCCGTTCAGTCGGTCTCCCTATTGGTTCTTCGCGACGGCGATAAGAGCTGGAAAATCCACTTTATGAATTTTGTGGATGAGTTTCGCCGCAGCCTGGATGCTCGACTGATTTTATGCCCACCCTCTGCAGACCTCGACTTAAAGCTACAAGCTCTGTTGGCCTCCATCGTCTGCCGTCTGTGCCGAGAGGCCAAAATGGACCCGCCGGCTTGGGCGCAAAAAACTTACCACCTTGAACGTCCATGGTTTGTCTCCGAGAGTGAATCCTTAAAGGCCATGATGATTCTTGAGTCCCCCTTGGAGTTTCGGAAAAATCAGATCTTTGTTGCCGAGGACTTCCTCAAAAGGGCTTAAAGAAACCAAAAGAAAGAGATGGGCCATGTTGGATCGAGAACAAATTCTGCACCTCTTTGAACTTCTCAATGATGAGCTAGCCAAGCGAGATGAAAAGGCCGAAGTGGGCATTGTGGGTGGGGCCGTCATGTGCCTAATGTTTCATGCACGCAAAGCCACTCGTGATGTAGCTGGAATTTTTAAACCAAGCACCCTTATCCGGGAGCTTGTCGCCCGAATCGCTGAGGACCAGAACCTTCCCCCAGATTGGCTCAATGATGCCTCCAAAGCCTATATTCAAGGAGACTTTGCCAAGCAGGATCTTATCAACTTGTCTCACCTCAGGGTCTGGGCCCCCGAGGCCAAATATATGTTAGCCATGAAGTGCATCAGTGCTCGCTGGGACACCAACGACCGAGATGACGTTATCTTTCTCATTAAGTTCCTAAAACTAACCCATCCAACCCAAGTTTTTAACATTATAGAGCACTACTACCCCAAACGACAGATTCCCGCCAAAACACAGTTCTTTATCGA
>SKYF01000096.1 GCA_007128005.1 Bdellovibrionales bacterium | reverse complement strand
CTCCTGTCTTTAGGTGGAACAAAAAATGGGCTGATGGGAGCTGAGGCTCTGGTGGTCTTCTCTCGGGCCGAGCACCTCCTGAGAGACTTGAAATACCACCGCAAGCAGAGCCTCCAACTGCCCTCAAAGACACGCTTTCTGGCCGCTCAAATGTGGGCCTATTTGGAGCAAGATCTCTACCAAGAGATCGCCGACCACAGTTTGAAGATGGCCCAAGAACTGCTGCAAAGACTCCCTGCTAGTGAGAAACTAAAAGTTTTTTACCCCGTTGAGAGCAACGCCCTGTTTGTTCAGTTCCCTAAGGCCTGGACTCAGCGACTGAAAAATAAATACTTTTTTTATATATGGGATGACCGCAACTGGGTGGGCCGCTGGATGACCAGCTTTGACACCAGCCTTGAAGACGTCTGCGGTTTTTCCGGCGAGCTCAGGCAAATCCTGACAGAGGAGGAATAGCAATGCAGTACCATCAGTATCTTGGCCTAGACAAAGTTCTCACCAGCCAGCAGCCGATGAGCGAGGCCCAGGGCAGGGCCGCCCACGACGAAATGCTCTTTATAATCACTCACCAGGCTTACGAGCTTTGGTTCAAGCAGATTCTGCATGAACTCGACTCCGTCCTCGCACTCTTCTCCCAAGAGCGCATTGATGAAAAAGACATGGGTAGCATTGTGCTGCGCCTTGAGCGCATCACTGAAATCCAAAAGCTCCTTGTTGACCAAATTCGCGTCCTCGAAACCATGACTCCCTTGGACTTTCTGGAGTTTCGCGATCTGCTCTACCCGGCCTCAGGCTTTCAGAGCTTTCAGTTTCGGCTGGTGGAGATCAAGCTGGGTCTGCGCTCTAGCCAGCGTCTGACCTACAACCAGGCCTCCTATGACAGTCAGCTGCTCCCCGATCAGGCCAAATCCGTTCAACAGGCCGAGTCCGAGCTGAGCCTCTTTGAGGGCGTGGAGAGGTGGCTCAGCCGCACCCCTTTCCTGCGTATGGATGCCTTTAACTTTTGGGACAGCTATCGCCAGGCCGTGATAAAAATGTACCAGCAGGACCGACAGAAGCTCAAAGAAAACTCCTTTCTCAGCCCAGATGAAGTCAACATCCGCAGCCAGCAAATCGACCGGGCCGAGGAGAGCTTTCAGGTTCTCTTTAACGAAGAGGCCTTTGAAAGGGCACGCGAGCAAGGTCACTGGCGCCTGTCCCACCGCGCTCTGCAGGGAGCCCTCTTGATCCAACTCTACCGCAACCAACCCATCCTCCAGCTGCCCTTTCGCCTGATCACCGCCCTGGTCGACATGGATGAACTGTTTACCACTTGGCGCTACCGCCACGCCCTAATGGCCAAACGCATGCTGGGATCAAAGGTGGGCACGGGAGGCTCGTCGGGCTTTCACTATCTGCTTGAGGCCTCGGAAAAACACAAAGTGTTTTCTGACTTCTTTCAACTGACGACATTTTTTATCCCTCGCTCGGCTCTGCCGAACCTGCCTCGCGAGGCCGAACTCCAACTGGGCTTCTTTTAAGATAGAGCTCCTTTGGGAAGAAGAATCGCTCTAACAGGGCTTGCGTCCAGGCCCTCGATATTCAGAGGAAGGGCCACCAGGGTGTAGAGACCCTCTGGAACTTGCTCCAGCACAAGCCCCTCAAGCACTGCCACCCCCGTTTTCCAAAGCGCCTTGTGGGAGGGCAGGTCCTTGCTGTCGGCAGGGTCCACCGAAGGGGTGTCGATTCCCACCGTGCACACCCCCTGCTCCGCCAAATGCTCAATGAGCTCGGCAGACAGGCTGTTGAAGTCCTCCGTCCAAATCTCAGGGCTTAAAAAACTGTCGGTGCGAAACAGCAGCCGTGGAGCCTTGATGGGCTGAAGCAGATGCTCTGGCCCTATGCGGGCCTTTGGGGCTAGGCCTTGAATATGCATCACCTGACAGGGGCCCAGGTAGTGCTTGAGGGGCCGAGCGGATATCCCCTCTCCGTCAGGGTGGTAGTGAATCGTCGCATCGGCATGGGCCCCAATATGGGGGGTCGTCAAAATCGAGGACAGCTCAAGGTGCTGCCCTGCCGAAAAAGACATTAGATTTTTGATGGCAAAGGGCTGATCACCTGGAAATACCGCCAGTCGAGGGCTGATCAATGGGCTAATATCAAAATAAGAATCCATAGACTTATTGACTCACTTTCGGACTGATGACAATTCTTTAGGCTCACTGTATTGATTGAACTAGGCTTTGACAAGTTTCAAACCCCTAAGGAGAAATTCCATGTCCATCCAGCCGGTCCGAGGCACCAAGGATCTTCTGCCCGCTGAGGCCAGAAAGTTTCGCCATATATCTGACTGGGCTCGGGCTGTCACTGAGCTCTTTGGCTATGCTGAGATGGCCACACCGATTTTTGAATTCTCCGAAGTGTTTAAAAAGGGCCTGGGCGAGTCCACCGACATCATTGGCAAGGAGATGTACAGCTTTCTCGACCGAGGAGGAGACGAGCTGAGTCTGCGACCCGAGGGCACAGCCGGAGTGGTCAGAGCTTTTATCTCCGAGGGGCTGGCCCAAAACCTGCCCCTGAAGGTCTTTTACCAGGGCCCGATGTTTCGCTATGAGCGCCCACAAAAGGGCCGCCAGCGGCAGTTTCACCAAATCGGCGTTGAATGCCTGGGCATTGACTCCCCCCAGGCCGACAGTGAGTGCATTGCCATGGCCCAGATGCTGCTACAAAAACTGGGCATTGACTCCAAGTGCCAGCTTGAGATCAACAGCATTGGAGATCGATCCTGCCGAGCCCGCTACCGACAGGCCCTGGTGGACTTTTTCAGTCAACACGAGAAGTCCCTCAGCGAGGACTCCCAAAAGCGTCTGCACACCAACCCCATGCGCATTTTGGACTCTAAACACAAGGCCGACCAAGCCCTAGTGGCTGAGGCCCCACTGCTGTCTGACTACTTGAGCCCAGAGGCCAAGGACTTTTTTGAACAGGTCACCCTGCAACTGAAGGCCCTGGGCCTTAAACCTCAACTCAACCCCCGACTGGTGCGCGGACTTGACTACTACTGCCACACGGTTTTTGAGTTCAAGACCTCAGAGCTGGGTGCTCAGGATGCCGTCTTGTCCGGTGGGCGCTACGATGGCTTAGTGGAGATGATGGGAGGCCCCGCCACTGCAGGCGTGGGTTGGGCTGCAGGAATGGAGCGACTGGCCCTGCTGCTGGACCAAGAGATCCCTGCCCCCCGCCCTCAGGTAATCATCCCACTTGGGAATACCCCAGAGATCGAACTAGAAGCCCTGAAGCTGGCCCATCTCCTGCGCGAGCAGGGCTTTGTGGTTGAGTCCACCTACTCGGGCAACTTACAAAAGCGCCTCAAGCGAGCCAACCGGCTGAAGGCCCGAGCAGCTCTTCTACTCGGCCCCGAAGAGGTGCAAAAGTCTCAAGTCACAGTCAAGGACCTGGACACAGGGGAGCAAAAAACACTCGCCCAACAGGACCTCGCCCAAGCTCTGAAAGACTTCGCATAAACTCACGCCGACCCGCACCTGCTTCGCTGCGCGAACCATCACCAACATAAGGAACGGGACTTTCCTTCAAAATTTCAGCTTTTCGGCGGGAATGGCTCAGTTGAGCACAAACCACTTGACAGCACGTCTCTTTTAAGTGACACTTGCTTTAATGAAAGTACGACCAAGAAGCATCAAGAAATACGTTACTGAAATTGATTTTGGCCCTGGACTGAGAGTGTATTTTGCTGAGGACGGCGACACAATTATAGTTCTCTTATGCGGTGGAGATAAGTCGACTCAATCTAAGGATATCGAGAAGGCTCGAGAATATTGGTCAGATTATCAAAAGGAGTAGATGATGCCAAAACGTGTTCGTGATTACGAAGAGGATTTAGTAGAGAAATTAAAGGACGCTGAATTTGCTGCTGAATACCTTAATGTCTCACTAGAGGACTCTGATGAGGGTGCTGAAGAGCGCTTTCTTATAGCTCTTGGGCAAGTAGCCAAGGCTCATGGCATGACGGCTGTTGCTGAAAGGGCTGGCATGGCAAGGCAGGCCGTCTATCGCGCACTCTCCGAGACAGGCAATCCAGAGCTATCTTCTCTCAAAGCACTATTAGATGCGATGGGGCTTAAACTTGCTGTGGAACAAAAGCCTAAGGCCTCCTGATATTAAAATGGAGGCCTCTATGACGGTTCCCCCAATGGAGAAGCCCGCCATATTGCCAACAGCTCTTGTACTGTCAGGTTTCGAGCAACACGAACTCAGCGGGCTCTGAGGCGTGAATAGAAAGGCCCTTGTTTCGCTCAGATGTGCTCTCAAACTTCAACCCCAAGCCATCGCCCATCTTGAGGCTACGGCCCTCCACCTCAAGTGAGCCCCGAGCCACCTGCAGCCACACATGGTCCAAGCTCGGCTGATGCTGAACCCCTTGCCCTGCCTCCAGCAATCCCCCATAGAGGTAAAACTGCTGCTGCACCTGAAGAGGGGCCTTGTCGTCACCCACAGGACCGACCATCAACTCCAATCGCCCCCTGCGCTCATCACGGGGAAAGTGCTTTTGCCCATAGCGGGGAGGTCCTCCCTTGACCTCAGGAAATACCCAGATCTGAAACAGCTCAAGCAGCTCAGTGGGCGAGGGGTTGTACTCACTGTGTTGCACCCCTTCTCCGGCCGACATAATCTGAACCTCGCCTGAGCGAACCACCTCCCGATGGCCCATAGAGTCCCGATGCTCAATAGCCCCTTCAATCACATAGGTGATAATTTCCATGTCGGCATGGGAGTGAGGGGCAAAGCCCTGCCCCGGCTGAACCTGGTCATGGTTGAGCACCCGCATCTGCCCAAAAGTGGTCCATTCGGGGTCTTGATAGGAGGAAAAGGAAAAGGAGTAGCGGGCCTTGAGCCACTCGTTCTCAAAACTCCCTCGGCTTTCAGCCTCGCGATAGATAATTTCCATTGTTTTAGACCTCCTTTTGAAAAATAAAGAGAGTGACTCATTGTTTATTTCCCACCTCTGCTTGTCAATAGCACATTATGTTACACACACAAACTGCACATCCATGCAAAGATTGTATATGCAGGGGCTCTATGCTAGGCCCCAGGGCCATGACACAAAATCTTTCTCTCCAGCCCATTATGAACAGCCAGATCACCTCTTTGAAGGAGTCCTCCACTTTGGCCATCCACCAAAGGGTCAAGGAGCTTAAGGGGCAGGGACAAAATGTCGTTCACTTTGGCTTTGGTCAGTCTCCCTTCGCAGTGCCCGACAACATTCAACAGGCCCTGCGCGAGGCCAGCCATCAAAAGGAGTACTTGCCCACCCTGGGATTGAGGGAGCTCAGAGAGGCCTTCTGCAGTTTTCAAAAAGAGCTCTACGGCTATGACTTCCACCCCGACACAGTGCTGGTGGGCCCTGGGAGCAAGGAGCTTATCTTTCAAGCGCTATTTGTCTTGGAAGGCCCCCTCCTCATCCCCGCTCCTAGCTGGGTCAGCTATGGTCCTCAAGCCCACATTAGAGGCAAGACCGTACACACCATTTTGACTAAAAAAGCCAACAACTACAAGCTCACCCCAGAGGAGCTGGAGCAGTCCTGTCTTCACCTTCTGGTCAACCGCCAAAAAATTCTCATCCTCAACTCCCCCAACAACCCTACAGGAACTGTTTATACGGACTCAGAGCTTGCCGCCCTGGCAGAAGTCTGCAGACAGCATGGGATCATTGTGATTTCAGATGAAATTTACTCTCTGACGAACTTTTCAGGTCGCCCCCACCGAGGCTTTGCCCACCACTACCCGGAAGGGACAATCACCACAGGGGGGTTGAGCAAGGGCCACTCTGCTGGGGGCTATAGACTGGGCATACTGGCGGCTCCTTTAAACTTCAAATCCGTAATCAAAGCCCTCACAGCCATGGTGAGCGAGACCTACAGTGCTGTCAGTGCGCCCACTCAGTACGCCGCCATTGCCGCCTACTCTCTGGACCCCAAGATGATGAGTTATATTGAGCAGTGCACCCACATTCACCGAGCCACGGGTCACTACCTCCACCGCCGCTTTCAACAGATGGGCCTGGACTGCATCCAGCCCGAAGGGGCCTTTTACCTGTTTCCCGACTTTGAGCCCTTTTTGCCTCAGTTGCGAAAACTCCATTTGGATGACTCCCCCAGTCTTTGCCGGCATCTGCTGGACAAGTATGCCGTGGCCACTCTGCCTGCAAGCGACTTCTACTTTCTGCCTGAGTTTCCAGCTTGCCGCGTGGCCACTGTGGACTATGATGGCCCCGCGGTCCACCGGGCCGCACTCTCCGCCCCTCAATTGGACGACAGCTTTGTCGAAGCCCACTGCCCCCGCCTCAAAGAGGGTGCCGATCGCATCGAGCACTTTATCCGCAGCGAACTCAAAAAATAGACTTGGGGCCATAGACGAGTGAGCAGCTGAGTGAGTGACCGGCTGAGTGAGTGACCTCATGGCCACCCCTTGGCTTTAGGGGTCCGGATAGGCATACATGGTCACCCCAGAGACAACTCCGTCTTGAAACTGACACTCATTGAGTCGATAGT
>SKYF01000117.1 GCA_007128005.1 Bdellovibrionales bacterium | reverse complement strand
GTCTTGAGGCCTGGGCCCAGGGGCACTTTGAGACTCAGTCCGATGGGAGTGTGGCCGGGGGCACGGATCTCTTGATTCAGCCGGGCTATGAGTTTCAAGTGGTGGAGGGGCTGATGACCAACTTTCATCAGCCGGGCTCCACTCTCCTGGCCTTAGTCTGTGCCTTTGCCGGGCAAGAGAGAGTCATGAAGGCCTATAAGTGGGCCCTGGACAAAGAGTTTCGCCTATTCAGCTATGGCGATCTCTCCCTTTGGACTCGTTGAGGCCACCGAGGCCATTCGGTGGACCATAGTAGGGCGGGGAAGCTCCTTATTGACAAAAGTGGTCTCCCAGACCTGTTCTGCCAAATATCTGGAATAAAAGAGAAATTGAGGAAATCCTGAGCTCTGACCGAGAATTTGTCCAGCTGTTGATCGGGCCTCGACAGTGTGGAAAATCCAGCCTGTTTGGGCGGATGGACGTCGTCTTCAGGGGTGGACCAGGCCTGAGGGCATATTCACCTCACCCCAATTTGGTCCCCTCTTTGAGACTTTAGTTTTTGCGGAACTCTATAAGACAAACCTCTACAACCAACTGAATTGGAGCATTTATCACTGGAGAACTCGAGATGGGGAAGAGGTGGATTTTCTAATTGACCAAGGCAATGGTGAGTTCTTCTTTGTTGAGGCCAAGGTGGCGACTCAAGACCCTCCCGATCTCAAGACCTATCCTGAGGTGCGGAAGGTCTTTAAGTCCCAGATTCCTCCCATATGGCTCTGCCATATGCAGGGGGAGAGAGTCCTGGGGCAACGGGTGCCCCTGGCTCTATTAAGGTCAAGTTTGCTCGACCGATAAAGACTTTTAGAGTTCAAAAACTCGGGGGGCGCTGCGGGATCTTCCAGGAGAGGACTCTTGGGCCTCAGAGGATTTTTCCTTCATGCGTTTTTTGTGGCCGCAGCTTTTTTCAGCTTTGTCTTTGCCACAGCGAGGACAGGCTTTGTCTTCGCAGGCCTCTTTGCACTCCTTATCGCACTCTCCGTGCTTGTGGTCATGGTGGTGTTTGTGTCCGTGTTTGTGCTCTTTGCCGCAGTCGGCCCAGGCCGAGGATCCATGACCAAGGCCCAAAGCCAAGACAAAAGCAAAACTGAAAAGAGCTGTTAAAAATCCTTGCTGTGACATCATTGTGACTCCTTTTGCTGAGAAACATTCAGGGGCTCAAAGACGAGCCCCAAAACAGGTTATCAGCAATAGGCTGTCACAGTTGGCTGGCCCCTTCAAGGTTTAAGGGCTCAGGTCTTGGTCGAGCAGATCTCTCCTGCATACGCTCGACCTGTTTGCGCAGCTGACGATGCAGGGCGCGAAAAGCTTGGCGCACAGCAAGATGAGGGTCTTGGTGACTCAGTCGTCGGCTGGAGCCGTTGTTGATCACCAGATCTTCGCCGGGAATTTCCAGGTAGATGTGGGCTTCGTGCAGGGGCTGAGTTTGGTGGCGGTGGGGGGTGCGAAGTGTGACATGGCAGGAGATGATGCGATTGAAAATCCTTTGCAGCTTCACCATCCCCTTGAGAACCTCTTGGCGCACACTTTCCACGGGGGCTTGGTCGGCAAAGGCGATTTCGTAGTGGAAGCGGGGCTGGTTGGTTGACTGTTGTGAAGTCATAGATCCCTCCTTGTTGGTTGTGTTCCGAAAGGATAGCAGCGGGCTGGCGGGTAGGGAATTTTAGTTCTCTTCACAAAATTCACACAAAATCTGGAGGCTCTCCGCAAATGCCTGCTGACCCTGGGTTTAAAGTGGGCTAAAGCCCTCCTATGCAGACAGTCATCCCCGGAAAATTTGAGGTTTTAGCTCAGGATGGTCAGGCCCGCGCAGCGCGTCTGGAGACAGCGAGAGGAGCTCTTGAGACCCCCGTCTTTATGCCCGTGGGCACGCGGGCCACTGTGAAAGCCATGTTGCCCGAGGAGCTCAAGGCCATGGGAGCTCAGATTCTGTTGGGCAACACCTATCACCTCCACCTCAGGCCCGGAGAAAAGACCATTGCTCGCCTGGGCGGTTTACATAAGTTTATGAATTGGGAAGGCCCCATTCTCACCGACAGTGGGGGTTTTCAGGTCTTTTCCCTGTCTCAGCTCAATAAGGTGACGGAAGAGGGGGTGGAGTTTAAAAGCCATCTCGATGGCTCGCGCTGTTTTCTATCTCCTGAGAGCAGTATGCAGATTCAAATGGACTTAGGGGCCGATATTATTATGGCCTTTGACGAGTGTTTGCCCCATCCCTCGCCCCAGGACAAGATCAGAGAGTCCATGGATTTGACTCTGCGTTGGCTAAAAAGGTCCAAGGCGGCCATGACTCGGGAGCAGAGCCTTTTGTTTGGCATTGTGCAGGGGGGGCTTGACCTAGAGCTGCGCAAGGAGAGCTTGCAGCAGATCACATCGGTGGACCTGCCGGGTTATGCCTTAGGTGGCTTTAGTGTGGGTGAGCCCATTGAGCTGATGCATGATCTTGTCAAAGACATCGGGCCCCTTATGCCGAGCCACAAGCCTCGTTATTTGATGGGGGTGGGAACCCCATTGGATCTCATTCTGGCCATTGACAGCGGAATAGATATGTTTGACTGTGTGATGCCCACTCGGGTGGCCCGAAATGGGACCCTATTTACCTGGTCGGGGAAAATCCACATCAAGCGTCAAGAATACAAAGAAGATCCCCGTCCTTTGGATGAAGAGTGCTCTTGCTACACTTGTCAGAACTATTCAAGGGCCTATTTGCGCCATGTGTTTCAGAGCGGTGAAATTATCTCTGCCCGGCTGAACACCATCCACAATCTGTTTTTCTATATGCAGTTGATGAAACGGGCCAGAGAGGCGATTCAAGGGGGTCAGTGGGCCGCCTTTCGCGACCAATGCCTGAGGCGCTGGAGCTCAGCGCCAACGGGCGAAAATACTCATTGATTTTTGGCCTTGCCAGTGAAAGGCTGCTGGGCCGTGTTGGAGGAGAGTTATGTCTAGATTTTTCATTTTTGTGCAGAGGTTTGTTGTCTTAGCTCTGGGACAGGTTGGGCTCTTAAGTGCTGCGGCATGGGCGCAAGCCGGTCAAGCTGGGCCAAGTGTTTGGGAACAGCTGATGCCCTTTGTCTTTATTTTGATCATCTTCTATTTTTTGCTGATCCGTCCCCAGCAGAGGCGCGCCAAGAACCATCAGATCTTTTTAGAGGGCCTCAGGAGAGGAGATTCCGTTTTGACATCCGGTGGGATTTTGGGAACCATAGAGGGCTTAACGGATCAGTATGTGACTTTGGAGATTGCAAAAGATGTTCGGATTCGCATTCTAAAGAACCAAATTGCATCTTCGGCCAACAGCGGTGAGGACAAAAAATGATAGAGAGTATGAAGGCCCGTCTAGCCATTATCTTTGTGACTTTGGCGGTGGCCACTGTTTGGATTTTGCCCAACTTCGTAGAGCTGGATGAGGACTGGTGGTTTTCTGGGGAGAAGATGGTCATGGGCCTAGATATCCAGGGGGGAATTCACCTGGTGATGGGTGTGGATGTGGATGGAGTTCTGCGCGAGCGTATGGATCGCTTGGCCCGGACGATGCGCGAGGACTTGGTGGAACGAGGAGCCAGGGTGGAGTCGGTGACTTTGGTGGAGGGCCGGCCGCCGCGCATCCTAGTTAGCCTAGAAAGTGCTGTGGATTTTCCGATTTTGCAGAAGTACTTTCAAGACAACTACGCAAGGGAGCTTCAGGTTCTTGAACAGACGTCGACCAGTATGCTGTTGAGGCAATATGATATCAATACGAGAGAGTTCACGCAGCAGGTCTTGGATCAATCCATTGAGGTCATTCGCAATCGTATTGACGAATTTGGGGTGGCTGAACCGGTGATTGCAGCCCAGGGGCGAGACCGAATTGTTGTCCAACTGCCAGGTATTCAGGACTCAGCTCGGGCCAAAGAGTTGATCAACCGAGCGGCTCGTCTGGTGTTTCGCATTGTCTCCGACGAGATTGACAGAGGCGAATTGATTGCCATGGTCAATGAAGTGGAGGAAGCCGGCGGATTCACCTTGGGGCAGGACGATCTGCGCTATCAGGACTATGTGCGCATGATCAACGAAGGGCTTGAGGGCCGTTTGCCCGAGGACACGGCCGTATTTTTTGAGCGGGCCCCCAATGCCACAAGCCTTGAACTGGGACGGATTCCCGTTTTGCTTAAAATGGACAAGCAGCTGACGGGAGACATGCTCACCGACGCCAGAGTCGGCTTTGCTGAGTTCAACCAACCGGCGGTGACTTTCAGATGGGGGCCTGAGGGCCGAAGGCTATCTGGAGAGCTCACAGGGGCTAATATTGGCAACCAGATGGCTATTGTTTTGGATGATGTCGTGGTCTCAGCTCCCGTGTTGCGGGGAAGGATTACCGATTCAGGACAGATCACTTTGGGACGAGGGGACTATCAAGAGTCACTGGCTGAAGCTCAGGTGATTGCCACGACCTTGAGGGCAGGATCTCTGCCGGCGAATCTGGAGCAGCTTGAGGAGAGAACTGTAGGCCCCACTTTGGGGGCAGACTCCATTCGCAAAGGCACAATCGCCGGAATTGTCGGTGGAATTTTGGTCTTGATCTTTATGATTATCTTCTACCGCACTCTTGGGGTGGTTGCGAACATTGCTCTGATCCTAAACATGTTTTTTGTGATAGCCATTTTAACTTCTCTGGGAGCCACCTTGACTTTACCTGGAGTTGCGGGGCTCGTTCTGACCATCGGGATGGCCGTGGATGCCAACGTGATTATCTTTGAGAGAATTAAGGAGGAATTGCGTAAGGGGGCCGGGCTGCAAAGCGCCATCCGCATGGGTTTTGGCAATGCCTTCTCAGCCATCTTTGATGCCAATATCACCACAGTGGCAGTCTGTGTGGTGCTGATGTACTACGGAACAGGGCCAGTCAAGGGCTTTGCCGTGACTCTGATGGCTGGAATTATCACCTCTATGTTTACGGCCTTGTTTGTGTCCCGCACAATTCTTGAGATTTTGGTAGGGCGTTGGGGGTTTAAGAACTTAGTTCCAGTTCAGATGGCTGGATCCATTGGTGTGAGCAGGAGATAATTTGATGGGAAATCGATTGAGCGGACAGAGTAGCCAAGCAAAGCGCACATCTAAGAATGACCCGGGCCGCTTTGATTTTTTGGGAGTTGCTAAATACTTTGCATTGGCCTCGGTTGTTTTTTCTGTTCTGGCCTTAGCCAATATCTTGCTGACGGGCTTCAACTTTGGAATCGACTTTGCCGGTGGGACTGAAGTTCAGGTGCAGTTTGAGCAGGAGGTAGACGTGGCTGCGGTGAGAGCCTTTACCGATGAATTGGGCTTTCAAAATGCCTCTGTGCAGAGCTTTGGGGATGAACATGAGTTTTTAATTCGACTAGGTATTATCGAAGCTGAAACTGAGGAAGAGACTCAAGCTCTTATCAACGAGACGATTCAAACAATCACTGCAGCACTGGGCAGTTTTTTTTCCAGTGAGGGGCCGGTGATTCGCCGAGTGGACTCGGTGGGACCTCAAATTGGAGCAGAACTAAAGCGCAATGGCCTGCTTGCTATGTTTTATAGCTTGCTGTTGATTTTATTTTATATCGGCATGCGCTTTGACTACAAGTTTGCTCCAGGAGCTGTTTTTTGTCTCTTTCATGATGCCATTATCACCTTGGGTATTTTTGCCGTCTTTCAAATTGAGGTGAATGTTCAGACCTTGGCGGCGATTTTGACCCTCATCGGGTATTCGCTCAATGACACCATTGTGGTGTTCGACAGGATTCGGGAGAATCTCAGTATCTATCGAGATGAGAAGTTCTCTTGGGTGGTCAATCGCTCGGTCAACGACACTCTATCGAGAACTTTATTGACCACTTTCACCACCATGCTCGCAGTAGGGTCTCTTTACTTTATTGCTGGGGGAGTGATTCAGGACTTTGCCTTTACCCTTGCCATCGGTTTAGTACTGGGAACTTACTCTACCATTTATGTGGCGGCCCCCATTGTGATTTGGTTGGATCGTCTTGAGGAGAGAAAAAAGGCTCTGGCTGCAGCGGCGGCCTAAGTTTAGAGTTATTGTAAAAGGGGGAGGGTGTTTTTGTATACCAGGGTCTGGCAGCCAAGACACCAAGAGGTCAGAAGCCAAGATGCTAGAGGCCAAGATGTTAGGGGCCAAGCGGTGAGCTCTCCTCCCATCCCCATGCCAAAGATGATCTGGCAGGTGCTGCAGGCGAGGCAGATTCAAAGTCTCCCAGAGATTCAACAGGTCTTTTCTCCTCAGCTCAAAGAATTATCTAACCCCTACAGCCTCGACCAAATGGATCTGGCGGTGGATAGGCTGTCTCGAGCCTATCAAAAGGGGGAAAAAATCTGTCTCTATGCAGACTTCGATTTGGATGGCACATCGGGACTGGCTCTGCTCAAAAGGGGCTTGGAACTTTTGGGTTTTGAAAACCTGGTTCATTACCAGCCATCTCGTCTTTCAGAGGGCTATGGGCTCCACAGCACAGTCCTGGAAAAGCTCAAGGCACAGGGTGTGCATGTCGTAGTGACTATCGATGTGGGGATTACAGCTCTGGAGGCGGCCCTTCGCGCTCAGGAGCTGGGTTTGGATTTGATTGTCACGGATCATCACTTGCCCAAAGAGAGTCTCCCCGAAGCCCTCGCTCTGGTGAACCCCAACAAGGGCACTTGTGGCTCGGGCTTGGGACATCTGTGCGGGGCGGGGGTGGCCTTTTATCTTTTTTTGGCTTTGAAGATGCGTTTTCAAAAAGAGGGTTGGTTGAGGTCAGAGGTCAACTCCAAAGAGCTTTTGGATTGCTTCGCAATTGGAACCCTGACCGACATGGTGCCTTTGAGGGCTGAGAATAGAGTGTTGGTAAAGCATGGGCTAGTGGAGTTGGCAAAGACTCGGCGACCGGGCCTTAAGTCTCTTCTTAAGGCCTTGAATCTTTGGGGGCGACCTCTGAGTGCCCAGGATGTAGCCATCCGTTTTGCGCCTAAGCTCAATGCCCTCAGTCGTATGGAGCGGGGAATTTTGCCGTTGGATTTATTTTTGATTGAGTCAGAGGAGCAAGCTCAGGCCCTTGTCGATCAAGTGATACAGAACAATGCGGACCGGGTGGCTTTTCAGGCGGCCGCAGAGTCCCTTGCCGAAGAGAGAGCTCAGGATCTGTTGATGTCCTCAAGTCCTTCTTGTCTGTTTGTCTGGGATGAGAGCTTTCATCCGGGGGTGGTGGGGCTGGTGGCCACCCGTCTTGCCCAGAAGTTTTCCCTGCCCAGTTTTGTCGGGGCCTTGCGGGACGGAATGATTGTGGGCAGTGCCCGGGGAACTGGGCAGGAGCCGGGGGTTCTCCTTGGCCTTGAGAGTTCCTCCCAATTTTTAGAGCGCTTTGGTGGACACGCCCAGGCGGCAGGCTTTGAGTTGGACCCAGCAAAAGCGGAGGGGTTTGCGGGCGCTTTAGAGGAGTATTATCAGTCGATAGCCCAGGCAGACAAAGGGAGCTCTGAGGTGACCTACTTTGATGCCTCTGGGCGACTTGCAGAAATCACTCCCAGTTTTATGCGGTGGTATGAGGGGCTTGGGCCCTTTGGCGCACAGTTTGAGTTGCCCCTGTTCCATTTGGAGGAGCTTGAGATCCGATCTCTGCGGGAGCTCAGAGGTGGGCACATTAAGCTGGAGTTGGCAGATCGAAACTTTTCGCAGGTGAGAAAGGAGGCCCTGTGGTTTTCGCCTCCCCCCTCTCATCCGCTGTTGCGATCTCAGGGGCTTGAGCCAGGCAGGACTCTTGAGGTCTTGGCCCACCCTCAATGGAATTATTTTAATGGGAGCCAAAGTCTTCAGTTGGTGTTAGAGGATCTTCGATGAGTCAAACCCAGTCCGTTGTTCTCCTGAGTGGGGGCCTAGATTCCAGCTACAACTTGTGGCGAGCCCATCGCGACAGTGAAGTCGTTTTGGTGCTGACCTTTGATTACGGACAAAAGGCCGCTCGCAAAGAGGTAGAGACTTCAGCTCAACTGGCTCAGAGACTGGGACTTGCCCACCAGGTGGTCCATTTGCCCTGGTTTGACCTTTTCACCCAAACGGCTTTGGTGAAAGCCGAGGCTGAGGTTCCCAAAGCCGAAGAGGTGTCGCTGACCGATCTGGGGCAGGCCGAGCAGACGGCCCAGCGGGTGTGGGTCCCCAATAGAAATGGCATTTTTTTGAATATCGCCGCGGGGTTTGCTGAAGGGCTGGGGGCCGAATACGTTGTGGTGGGCTTTAACAGAGAGGAGGCCGTAACCTTCCCTGATAACTCTCAGGAGTTTATTTGGGCTCTCAATCAGTCCCTGCTCTTCTCAACAGCGAGTCAGGTGAAGGTCAGGTGTTACTCCACTGATATGGACAAGAGCCAAATTGTTTCTAGTGGGCACCAGTTGGGTCTGCCCTTTTCGGAGCTCTGGCCCTGTTATTTGGGGGGAGAGAGTATCTGTGGACAGTGTGAGAGCTGTCAGCGCTATTTGCGGGCCCTCAAGGCGGGCTTGCCCGAGGGAGCTTAAGGAGGTCTAGATATGCAGTGGGAGTGGTTGGAGCAGGAGATCACTTATGATGGCAGTCAGTTGCACTCACTTTATGCCTATCTCAACCATAAAATTCTAGGTGACAGTATTGTCAGTTGGGCTGGGCCCTGTCGGGTGGATTTTGAGCATATGGTTGATGGGGAGGATCTGCTTTCGGAGAGCGCGATTGAGGGCTCTCGAATGCTTCACTTTATTGTGGAAAAGTTTGAGGTTTCACTTTTTTCAGCCGTGGCTCTGCAGCGTCTGATGGCCTCTATCTGTCAAGACCTGATCTATGAGCTCTCGCAAACTCATTTGCTGAGGTCGGGAGATGATCTCTATTTGGATGGGAAAAAACTCTCCATCAGTATTGCCACTCAGAGTCCTGTCTCTTCCCTGGTTCACTTTGCGGTCAACCTCAGCAATGAAGGCACTCCTGTTCCCACCCTCTGTTTGGGGGATTTGGGGATTGATTCAGAGGCTGATTTTGCCAGCACCTTGATGGAGAGGTTCGCAAGTGAAGTTGATTCGATCACTCAGGCTACCCAGAAGGTGAAGTGGGTCAAATAGTGACTGGCGCGAAACCGCCAAATACGGCGTTGCTCGTCTCAAATCTCACTGCAACGTACCACTCAAGTACGCCTCCATTCGATTTGAGCCGGGCGCCTTGTCTTTGGCGGTTATCGCCAGTCACTTTCACGCCAGTCACCAAATAGGTCCTGGCCTCATTTAGAGGGCAATGACCTCCTCAATTTCGGGGACGACTTCTTTAAGCCTGACTTCAATGCCCTCTTTCAGGGTCATAGTGGAGCTGGGGCATCCAGAACAGGACCCCTGCATATAGACATAGACTCTGCGGTCCTCGTATTTGTGAAAGACGATATCCCCACCATCCATGGCCACCGCGGGCCGCACCTCAAAATTAAGCACTCTTTTGATTTCTCGAACCACGGGGCTGTCTGAGGGGTCATCGTCCATCTGTGGGCGGGATGCTTGAGTGTCCGGCAAGAGAACGGCCTCCCCACTTTCCAGGTGTTCTTGGATCATTTGGGCGAGAGGATCAGCCAAGGTGGCCCAGTCCACCCAATCCTGTTTGGTCACGGTGACAAAGTTTGGGCCCAAGAGCAGGGACTGCATCCAGGGAAAGCCAAACAACTTCATAGCCAAAGGCGAGCGGCGGGCCTGGCTGACATCTTCACAAAAGAGAGTTTCCTCGGCAAAGGGCTGAGTGGCCACAAACTTCATTGAGTGGGGGTTGGGTGTGGCTTCATAGAAAACTTGGATTTGCGGGCTCTGTTGAGACATAAAGACTCCCTTAAATTGTGGTCGACGATGTCGGTGAAACTATCCCAAATTGCCCAGTGTATCAATGTGAGACTGGACTGTTGTAGTTTTTTTCGTCCGTCTATGTCTTACACAGGCTCAGCCCAGGCTCCTCGTTCAGAGACCTCTCATTTTGAGAACAGGCTTTCTGGCTAAGCACAATTTTTGCTTCCTTCCTCAATGATTAAGAAAATTTCTCTGGGAGGGGACAATGACTCAAAGGTTCTATTGGCTGTCGAGTTTGGTAGTGACAGGGGCTTTCGTGGTCTCTGGCTTTCAGAACTGCTCTGAAGTTCAATTTACTGAAGCAGGGGATAATCAAAAAAGTCAGTTCGCGGATTCAGAGAATGACCGTGGTCTAGACGACCAAGACCATTCAGACTATGAGGAGATTGCCGACAGGGATTATGAGGACATCGACGAGAGTGGAGACAACCTCGAGAGAGAAAGAGGGTGGTTGGAGGCCAACTGTTCTCGAAGACTGTCTGCCCTAGAGGAGCTGGAGATCTCAGCCAGTGCCCGAGACCTTCAGTTAAGGAATCTCATCGGCCGTCGTGTTGTCAGTGAGGCGAGGAACCTCTCTTTAGAAAGAGTCAGAGGACACTTTGTTTTGAGAAAGGCTGATCGGGTGAGGGCTGCCAATGATCTATTTGGTCGAGTGGGGCTCAGAGCGAACAGGATTGACTCTGTCTATAGAGCGAGGGGCCTAACTCGAGTCACCGCACTGGAGATTGAGTCCATTGAGAAAATGAGGGGACTGTCTTTGATCAATGCCAATCACCTGGGCTCCCTGGAGAGCTCCAAGGGTGCGATCTGCTTGAGTGCCCATTCTGTTGAGAGGATTGAGAATGTGAAAGGAGCCCTAAAGATTGTCGGCGCCAGCTTGGGAAGTTATGGGGCCGAGGTTGAGACAGTGGCCAACACGAAAGGTCTACTGATTTTAGATGGAGTCTATGTTCACCGTTTGATCGGACATCGAGGTAAAGTCCTGTTTAGAAATGGAGCTCAGATCGGTGAGCGGCTCTGATATAAATATAGTGAATAGATCTGTCTCAATTTGTGTTCAGGCAGACCGGGACCCTGTTGAATTTTTGGATAATGCAAATCTAATTTACAGGGAGTGAATCAAATTGAGATGTGAAATGTGATTTATGTGGCCCTCGCAAGAAAAACGGGGGCATTGAATTTGCTTTAATTGAACGTGAGCAAAGGGGGATGTAATGATTCAAAGACGTATTTTTTTAACAGTGATTTTTTCGGGTCTTTTTGCCCTTAACTTTTCCTTTCAAAACTGTGCCGATGTGGAATTTGGCCTAGTGGGAGGAATGCCTCTTGAGGCCTTGAGTGAAGATTTTGAGATCGGAGAGGCCGTTGAGCCTATTCCAGTGATTCCAGTGGCTAGAGAGTCCCAGCCCAGTGGCGAGAACCAGCCAACCCCTGAGCAAGAAGTGATTAGGGATGATTCAGGGCACAATGAGAATAATGATACCAAAGTCGTAGAAAAAGAAGAGGACTCCGAGCAGCGTGAGGTTGTGGACTCCGAGCAGCGCGAGGTTGTGGACTCCGAGCAGCGTGAGGTTGTGGACTCCGAGCAGCGTGAGGTTGTGGACTCCGAGCAGCGCGAGGTTGAATCAGAAAATAGAGATGTGGCTGTCCAGCCTCCCGGTCAGGACCACCAAGTGCCCACTCCAGAACCTTCCCGAGACCAGATTGATCTAGCCTGTGGAATTTCTGGATTATCAGATATTCGCATAAATATTCGGGATGTTTACTTGGGCAACACCCTTGTTAGCTCTCTATATGGCGTTCGTAGTTTGGCTGAGCTAGCTGAAGGGCTTCCCCTCTTTGTAGCAACTGCCACCCGGGCCAATCAGATTAGCATTGTATTGGAGTCCGAGGGAAACCAGCTTGTAGATGCTGAGGGCCGAAGCCTGGAGCTGGTACTGAGGACGCCCTCTGCTCAGCAATCCGGTCTAAAGCTTAACATGCGTGGCAACCAACTGTTCCAGGCCAACAGCGACTATGTGGTTCAGTTTGACCTGAGCTCTGTGAAGTTGCTTCAAGCTGGAAACAGTGGAAGATGCATCTTGACTCCTAGCCTGTCTGTGACCTCAGTGGAGAAAAGGTAAGCGGAGAGGCAAGAGGCAAGATAAATAGAAAGTGACTTGTGAATTGGGCAAAATAGGTTTAACTGATAAGAGTGTATGTTGCGAATTTGCCTGAGAAAGAGATCCACATTTGGTTGAGCCCTTCACAGCAGACTGAAGGGGGTGAGGGCAGTCGCCTGTCTGATCGGGACTCCCTTCATTTGGATAGAATCACTTCACATAAAAGGCGACAGGAATTTTTGTCGGGGCGCTGGCTGCTGGACAGGGCGCTCTCGACTTATTTGGGACAGGACTGGCCCCACAACTTTGAGCTCCAAGTGAGTCCCACAGGAAAGCCTTTTTTAAAAGGAGAACCCATCCACTTTAGCCTGTCCCATAGTCATGGATGGATGGGAGTCGCAATCTCGACTCATGGCCAAGTGGGCTTTGATATGGAGAGAGTCCGAGAATTGAAGGACCTTGTGCGGTTCAGTCAGAGAGCTCTGAGTTCTGAGCAGCTGAGGGAAATGCAACAGGTGGTAGATCCTGTCCAGTCCAGCAATTACCTTTTCTGGAAGTGGACTGAAAGAGAGGCCAAGGGGAAGCTGTCTGGTGAGGGACTCCAATACTTGGAGCCTTTTGAGTTTGAGGCAGAGGCAACACCCGAGCTTCTGACATGGAGCTGGTTTCTCAGAGAGGGATATTACCTCAGTTTAGCCTACAGAGCCTCTTGTCCTGTTGAGAGGCTGAGAGTCATTGATTTCTAGCGAACGGGGCCTTTGTGATCGATGCGCTCGTCAACGCTTCCATTGCGGATAAAGATGGGGCCGCGAGCATTTTCAATGCGGCCCACATCAATATTGTCGAGGAAGATGGGGCCTCTGGTGTTCTCAATGACCTCAATGCGAGCTCTTTGTCCATCTTTAGTCTGGCCAAAAAGTCTGACGGGGCCTCGGTTGTTTTCCAGCCGGTCAACGCTATGGGCGCTGATGCAAAGAGGGCCGCGGTTGTCATAGATGTTGCCGATGTTGTGGGCAGTCACCTTCAGTGGACCTCTAAGATCGGTGAGTTGCTCTACGCTCAGGGCACTGAGTTTTACTGGGCCTCTGTTGTGTTCTATAAGGTCAATGTGATTGGCTCGGATGGAAGTTCCTCCTCTGAGGTCGATGGCATAGAGAACGCGCTCGGCCTTTTGAACAAGCAGAGGGCCACGGACATCCTGAGCAGTGAGATTCAATGCCTCTTCCACCAGATGAGGACGTCTGATTTTGAGCAGGTCAATATCTTTGGCAGCAGAGCTAAGTGCAAGATGAGAGGGCAGGGCTGTACCAGTTGAGCAATGGGTATCTAGCCATCTGTCATCAAAGTCATCATCGATGGGTTGCTTGACAAACTGATCATCTGGATGGCCCGGATCAGAATTCTCATCCCCTGAATTGTCGTTGTGACCGGGGTCGGGGTTGCCGTTCTGATTGTTTTCGCCATCATTTGAGAAGCCATCATCATCTGGGTAGGGAATGTCGGGGTTGTAGCAGTCAGGGTCATGTATAGGTTCGAAGTAGTCGGGGTCGTCAGGGTCTAAGCCTGGATTCCAGCAGTCCAGCTTGCTGTTCGGCTGCAGGTTGGAATCCTCCTTTTCGACAAAGAGGGCACTGTCTGTAGAGCATCCTACAAAGAAAATGAGGGTCCCCACACCCAGCGTTTTTTTAAGACATGAAGTCATATCTTTCCTCCCATCAAAGCGTTTCCTCGACTAAGTGCAAGGTAGGGGCCTTCAAACTCCAAAATCTGCCCCTTAAAGTTCAAAAAAGTGTAGAAAGTTTTCACTCGACCAGAGTCTAGGCAAAAAAAGAAAATTGACCGTCTCAAGACGAAGAGGTTTTGCTCGGGAATGAGACAGAAAGAGGCTGCAGGAAGCAGAAGGGGGCTGTGGAAACCAATTTGGTGGGTTGAGAGGGAGGGCTTTTCCAATCTGTCGTCCAGTAGTTCAAACCCACAGCCCTCAAAGGCTTATTTTTTTGTCAATAAATCAGTCAAATCCTGTAGGACTTGGGGATGGGCCCAATCCAGGGCCCCATGTTTGGACCAGAGAATCTGACCCTCAGAGTCCAGTAGGGCGTGGAAGGGAATGCCCCGAATGGAAGCGGGAAATGTCTCTTGAAACTCCTTAAGGCTCATTCTTGAGGAGGCCATGCTCAGCCCCTGGTCGGACCAGAAGGCGTCAGCTTTGAACTGTTCCTCGGGGTTCTCGTCCAAGTTTACTGCCAGGACAATGAGGCCCTTTTGCTGGAGCTCTTCATAAATCCTATTGAGCAGGGGCAGTTCAACCAGACAGGGCCAGCACCAATGGGCCCATAGGCTGATCAAGATCAAACCTCTATTTGGGATGGATTCCAGGTTCAGGAGAGCCTCGAGATCTAGTGTCTCAAATTGAGATGAACTCTCCGCTAAGGCAAGTGACAGCCCACTAAAGTCGGGTCGGGCAAGATTCTGCGTGGAATTTTGCGGACCGAGGTTTGAATATAAATAGAGACTTCCGATAAGTATCAGGATGGCCACGAGGGCTGCAAACTTCATGGTCAAAAAAACCAAACGGGGGTCTTCCTTTGTCTCACTCACCACGCCAAATTAAAAGCCAGGCCAGAAGGGGTCAAGTGCGGTCTGAGTCCGGGCAAATTATTGTGGAGTATATTCTGCTGCTGGTGGTGGGGGTGGCCATTGCCGTGGGCTTGACGACTGTCATGGTCAGCCGCAATGAGGACAGCCCAGGTTTTGTGATACAGGCCTGGAGGGGTATCATTGTGGCCATCAGCTCTGACCCAATAGATGAAATCCCTCCCGAATGACCCCTGTTTTGCGCTCTGCGAGATGATCTTCGTCCCCTCAGTTTTTATATTGTGCCACTTAAAGTCTTAGGGGGCTAAATATGATTTTATCCATAGATCAGGGAACAACAGGGACGACGGTGACCGTGATAGATGCCAAGGGCAAGGTCCTGGCCAAGGTCAACGAGGAGTTTGAGCAGCTCTACCCCAAACCAGGATGGGTCGAGCACAACCCAGAGGCCATTTGGCGATCGGTGCTCTCTTGCATCAAGCGCTCCCTGAAACAGCTGGAAGAAGGGGGCCGACGCCCAGAGATTGCTGCCATCGGCATTACCAATCAGCGTGAGACAGTGGTGATGTGGGAGAGAGAGTCCGGTCGGGCCATTGCCAATGCCATTGTCTGGCAGTGTCGGCGTACGGCAGACTTTTGTGATCGCCTCAAGAAGAAAAAACTGGGCCCCATGATCGCCAAGAGGACTGGGTTGGTGATAGATCCCTACTTTTCTGCCAGCAAGATTCGCTGGCTTTTGGAGAACATTCCAGGGGCTAAAAAGCGAGCTCAGGCGGGAGAGCTTGCGGCGGGAACAGTAGACACGTTTCTGCTTTGGCGACTGAGCGGGGGGCTTTGCCATAAAACCGATGTGTCGAATGCATCGCGCACTCAACTGATGAATATTCATAAGGGAAATTGGGATGATGAGTTGCTCAAGCTCTTTTCTGTCCCCCGAGAGCTCCTGCCAGAGATATCCCCTTCCAGCGGAGTTTTTGCTGTCACCAAAGATGTTCCTGGACTTCCTGATGGGTTGCCGATTGCGGGAGTGGCTGGAGATCAACAGGCGGCTTTGTTTGGTCAGACTTGCTTTCGCCCAGGCTCTGCCAAGTGCACTTTTGGCACGGGGAGTTTTATTTTGTTGAACACGGGCACCAAAGCGGCCCTTTCAAAAAAGGGGATTCTCACCACTGTGGCCTGGCAACTGGGTCAGGCTGGGAAATTGACTTACGCATTAGAGGGTGGGGCCTTTATCTGCGGGGCTGCAGTCCAGTGGCTAAGAGATGAGTTGGGTTTTATTAAAGAGAGCCGCGAGGTGGAGGAGCTGGCTTTGCAGGTGGCCGACAGTGCAGGGGTGGAGTTTGTTCCGGCTTTGGCGGGGCTGGGTGCCCCTTACTGGGATCCCCATGCGAGGGGGCTTATTACGGGCCTCACCCGAGGCTCTAATCGGGCCCATATTGCTCGGGCCACCCTTGAGGCCATGGCTCTACAGAATGTGGACATCCTCACGGCAATGCAGGCTGAGGCCAAAACCAGGCTGCGCTCTCTGCGGGTCGATGGGGGAGCTGTGAGCAACAACTTATTGATGCAGCTACAGGCAGACTATCTGGGGGTTGAAATTGAGCGGCCTCAGATGGTGGAGACAACGGCTTTGGGCGCGGCTTATTTGGCGGGTCTAGGGGTGGGCTTTTGGTCCGACCTTAAGGAGCTGGAAAAGATCTGGCAAGTGGAGAGCCGCTTTAAGGTGGGGATGAAGCCTGCGCAGAGAAAGAAGCGCTTGGGCCTTTGGCACGAGGCCGTGGCACGCACACTTTTTCCAAATCGCCCACGTTTTTAACCCAGTGAAAGGTGACCTTTTCCGACTCCAGGCCCTTGAGATGGCGGCGGTTGGAGTCGGGTAGGACAAAGCTCTTAAAGCCCAGCTTGAGGGCTTCTTTGACTCGGTCTTCGGCAAAGGTGCTGGCTCGGACCTCCCCGGTGAGTCCCACCTCACCAAAAAAGCAGCTGTGAGCCATGAGCTCGTGGTTTTTGATAGAGGAGATAAGGCTTGCTGCCACGGCCAAGTCGGCACTGGGCTCAGTGAGTTTCAGGCCGCCGACCACATTGATGTAGATTTCACTGCTGTGGCAGTTGAGATCCAGGTGCTTATCTAGGACTGCGGCCAGAAGATGCACCCGATTGACATCAAAGCCCAAGGAGGTGCGTCTTGGGGTGTGCATGGTTGTGGGTGAAGCGAGGGCTTGAATTTCACAGAGCAGGGGGCGGCTGCCCTCGATAGCTGCAAATACGGCCGAGCCGATCAGATCACTGCCCCGCTCTTCGAGAAAAAACTCAGAGGGATTGGTCACTTCCCGCAAGCCCTCCTGGGCCATTTGAAAGACACCCAATTCGTTGGTCGCACCAAAGCGGTTTTTTAAGGCTCTTAAAAGGCGAAACTGATGATTGGAGTCCCCTTCAAAAGACAGCACTGTATCCACCATATGGGCCAGAGTCTGAGGTCCGGCCAGTTGCCCCTCCTTGGTGACGTGGCCAATGATAAACACGCTGATTCCTGATCCCTTGGCAAGCCCCATCAGCTGGCTGGCGCATTCTCTGACTTGAGACACAGACCCAGGAGCAGAGCTGATCTCATTGAGATAAACAGTTTGAATAGAGTCAACGACCAGGACCTTGGGCTTTCTAGCCTGGGCCAGCTGGATCAGGTTTTGAAGGTTGCTTTCACTGAGCACCTCCACAAGAGGTTGACGCACCCCAAGGCGCTGGGCTCTCAAAGCCGTCTGTTGAACACTCTCCTCTGCCGAAGCGTAGAGGACACTCAGTCCTTCTCTGGCAAGCCCTCCGGCCATTTGTAGGAGGAGGGTGCTTTTTCCCACCCCTGGGTCTCCTCCCACCAAGACGTAGCTTCCAGGAACTAGACCCCCGCCGAGAACTCGGTCGAGCTCCTGATAGCCAGTTTTACTGCGGTGGAGGTTGAGCTCAGTCACCGGCTGGTCAAGTCGAAGAGGTGTCAGGGCCCCCTCTTTGGCCCCCAGAGTCCAGCCCCTGCTAGCAGGGGCTGATTGGGCTTTGACTTGCTGCTCTTCAATCAGCGAGTTCCAGGCTCCACACTCGGAGCAGCGGCCTTCCCACTTGGGTCGGCTGGCCCCACATTCCTGACAGACAAAGAGAGTCTTCACTTTTGCCATAGGGCTTCACAGCTACCACTCTGCGGGCTGAAATTCAAAATCTATCATCTAGACTTGCGAGAATGGGGTGGAGCTTTTAGCCTGAAAGTTCCAGGGAGGGGATGTGGTTTACTCGTTGCAACAGGCGCTTTTGAGAACTCGATGCATTATGGGAACGGTTCTGCTTTTGGCAGGGCTGTCTCTTTCTGCTGAAACTCCCACAGAGCCCCAAGAGATGGGCTCTCCAGGTCAAGACTTAACTCCCCTTGAGGCGGGCTTAGCTCTTTTGAAAGAGGAAGATTGGCCTGAGGCAGAAAAGGCCTTTGCTCTGGCCATTGAGCGCAAGGCCCCTTTGGCCGTTTACAGCCACTATTTTTTAGGTGTCAGCCAGCGCCAACAGGGCCTTTTAAGGCAAGCTCAGGATTCTTTCACTCAAGCATTGACTCTGCAGCCCAATCGCCAGCTTCGACGGGAGATACGTCATGAGCTGGCTCAAGTTGCAATCGCAAGAGGCCATTGGAATGAGTCCTTCCGCCACCTTAGCTTTGTTGAAAGGGGCTGGAGGCGCAATGAGAAATACCCTGAAGTTTTATGGCAGTTGGTGGGAGTTGAACTCAAGCGCAATCGCAAGTGGATGGCCTGTCGTTGGGCAAGAAGACTTTACTCGGACTATCCCAGTCATCCGCTGCTTCATGACTGGGGCGTGGATCTGCAGGCAGCCAGGTATGAGGGGCAGAAGCTCGGCTGTGTCGCCACGGAAAATGATCAGCGCAGGAGGTTTCGCAGACTGCAGTGGGCGGGTGAGCCTGATCGGGCCCGGGGAGAGATTGAGGTGCTTCGCGAGCGGGCTCGAGGAGCTGGAGTTTACGAAGCCGATGCCTTTTTGGCCAACTTTCTCACTCAAGAGGGTTTTGTGGATGAAGCTGTGGAAGTTTTGCTGCGACACTATGACAGTCAGAAAAGCAACCTCGATTATCTGCTTCTCCTCGCTCGAGCCGCGGCTCGAGCAGGCGAGTTTCAGGCGGCAGTTGGCATCTATTACTCAGCTCATCAGCTGAGTCCACAAAGGAGAGAGGGAAGAGAAGCTCTCTTTCATTCGGCCTTCTTAAGCTATCAGTTTCAAGACTACGATGGGGCCAGCCGGCGATTTGCTGAGTTTATAGAGCGATACCCTAATTCCGGTTTGACCCGAGATGCGCACTGGCATCGTGCTTGGATCCGCTACCTGCGTGAAGACTATGAGGGAGCCGTGGCTGGATTTGAGCAGATCTTACAGTGGAGGGCTCGTTCGCGCAGAGCATGGGCTAGACACCCCGCAGATAAAATTCGTTACTGGATGGCTATGAGTCATCTGCGTATGGAAAACTATGTTGAGGCCTACAAGCTCTTCAACCGTCTTGTGGACCAGGACCCCCATGGGTTTTACGCCCTGGCCGCCCGGGAGCGGCTGGGAGGCATCCCTCAAGATAAAATTCCCGTTCCCGAGACTGAGGCCCAGAAGAGAGGCTTAGCCTCAGGCCCAGCACAGGTTTTGGGGGACAAGGCAGATGAGGCTCTCTCAGAGGCTGAGCTTGAGGCTCTGGAGTCAGAGGAGACTTTAAGCTCTGAAGTGGAGTTGGATGAAGAAGAGGACTTGCCTGTCCTGGGCAGCGAGGAAGACCTAGCTGAGGAAGAGGAGCAGTTGATGGTGACGGGGTTTGAGAGCCCTCAACTTCAAAAGAGGTTTGAGCAGGCCAAAGCTTTGATCTACTTGGGGCAATTGGACTGGGCCAGATGGGAGCTCTTTGAGATTGAGTCACGCACTAGAAATAGAAAGTACCTACAGATGTTGATTTCCCAATACGAGGCCATTCAGGCCTTCAATCGCTCCGCTCGACTCAGTCAAAACCACTTTGGGCAACTCAGAAATCGCCAGCCCATGGAAAAAAATCGAGAACTTTGGCAGCAGTCTTTTCCGAGAGCCTATGAGCAGTGGGTGGCTTCCTATTCAGAGCAGTTGATGGTTCCTCCTGAGTTTGTTTGGTCCATTATGAAGGCTGAGAGCTATTTTCAGCCTGATGTGGTCTCCCCTGTGGGGGCACGGGGTCTTATGCAGATCATGCCCAATACAGGTCGGCAGGTGGCACGCCTTATGGGAGAAGAGGGCTTTGATCCTCAGGAGTTATTTGACCCTCAGACCAATATCCACTTGGGAGTTCGCTATCTTTCGCGGCTGTCGCGAATGTTTCAGGGATCCTTGCCCTTGATGGCGGCCGCCTACAATGCAGGCCCTCACCGAGTTGAAGGCTGGCTCTCTGCCTTCGGTTCCTTAGAAATGGACGAGTTTATTGAGCACATTCCCTTTTTGGAGACAAGAAACTACGTAAAAAGAGTCTTGGGTCACTATGGCGTTTACACTCAGCTCAGTGGACCCGAGGAGCGTCGGATAGGGCGCCTGGAGTGGCTGGCCCAGCCCCTGGGCCTGCCGAGACCAGAGAGGGTTCCAGCCAGAGAGAGCTGGGAGAGCTTCAACTAGCAAGAGGGGCCAAATCGATAGCCTAAGACTTGACATCTAGGGCCAAAAAGTTGTTAAACCTGGGACTCTTACCCACTTATGGGTTGGTGTTTGGGCTCAAGGTCCCAGGGAGATTTGCTCATGCCACAGTTCCGTTGGGTTGACCGACTTCATATAAAATTTTCTCTGCCTCTTTTGATCCTTCTTCCCCTGCTGAGCTCCTGCACTCGAGAGAGGCGCCTAGAGTACGGATTAAGTTTAGCGGATACTCTTCGCATCAATATTATCACAGAGCCTCCTACTTTGGATTGGAACCGGTCCACCGACACCACGTCCTCCCTGATTCAAGACAACATTATGGAGGGCTTGATTCAATATGATCTCCAAGACCCCGACTTTAAACTTCTGCCTGCTCTGGCCACCGAGTGGTCCTCCAATTCTGACTTCACAAAATGGACCTTCACTCTGCGTGAGGGAGTGAAGTGGAATGATGGAGTTGAGTTTAAGGCCCAGCAGGTCGTGGACGGTTGGGAGAGACTGCTGAACCCTAAGACTGCCTCCGAGTACGCCTACTTTCTCTACTCAATCAAGAATGCTCGAGCCTATAACGAGGGTTCCATTAAAGACTTCTCAGAAGTTGGAGTGAGGGTGGATGCCGAGGGCCGCTTGGTGGTGGAGCTGGATCAGCCTAAGAGTTATTTTCCCATGCTGCTCACTCACTCCAGCACCTTCCCTATCCGCAAGGATGTGATTGAGAAGCACGGAGACCGTTGGACGGACCCTGAGAACATTGTCACCCTGGGGGCCTACGATCTCAAGATATGGGATCATGACAGGGCCATCGTTCTTGAGCGCAATGAGAACTACTATGGCGACAAGGCAAAGATCAAAAACATCTTGGCCTATATGGTCAATGAGACTTCAACCGCCTTGAACCTATTTGATTCTGGACGTCTGGATTCTCTTCACCAGCTTCCCAGCCGCGAGCTGGGTCATCTCAAAAGGCGCAAGGAGTATCGAGAGACGGGAATTATGGCGACCTACTATTTTGGCTTCAATACCGAGCGCCCCCCGATGGACGATGTTCGGGTGCGCAGAGCCATAGTTCATGGAGTGGACAGAAAACAGGTGACCGATATGCTTCAAGGGGGGCAGATTCCCATCTCCAACTGGATTCCCCCTGGAATGCTGGGCTATGAGGCCGATGTGGGGCTGAACTTTGACGTGGCTGAAGCCAACCGTCTGCTGGATGAGGCAGGCTTTAAGGATCGCTCTACGTTTCCAACCCTTACGCTTTCATTTAACACTATGGAAGATCACCGCAGAGTGGCCGAGAATATCCAGGCTCAGTTGAGGCGCAATCTGGGGATCAGCGTAGAGCTGCTCAACGAAGAGTGGAAGGTCTATTTGCGCTCACTGAGCACCAACCCCAGCCATATCTACCGCCTAGGCTGGCTGGCAGACTACCCAGACCCTGATAATTTTATGGGCATTATGACTTCATTTTCTGACCAAAACTACACGCGCTGGAAGAATTCGCGCTTTGATGAGCTGATTCAGCAGGCAGTGGCTGAGGGGGACCCTGCCAAAAGAAGAGTGCTTTATCGGGAGGCTCAGAGAATTCTCACTGAAGAGGGAGCGGCGGTATTACCCCTCTATGCCCAAGTCAACCACCTGCTCGTGGCTGATAGAGTTCAGAATTATCCAGTGAATCGCTTGGCCCGGTTTATTTTCCGCGACGTGGAGCTGAAGTGAAGCTAGTTTCAAGGCTTAAGGAGAACTGGAAGTTCTTGATGGGCTGGGGCCTTTTGCTGGGTTCTCTGAGTCTTGTGGTGATGAGTTTTTTTGCCCTTCCCATTCCTAGGGCTCTTTGGTGGCTGACGGGTTCTTTGGCAGCTGTTGGCTTTGCCCATTACACCTTCTCTCAAAACCTAGTAGTCTATGTGATAAAGCGTATCCTTGAGGCAGTTTTTGTTATTTTTGTTATTGCCAGTATGACGTTTCTTTTGCTGAGGGTGATTCCTGGAGGACCTTTCGACACAGAAAAAGCTCTGCCTCCTGAGGTCATTGCCAACATTGCGGCTAAGTACAATCTGGATGCCCCATTGCACAGGCAGTACAGCGACTATATGTTGGGTCTGTTGAGGGGGGACTTGGGAGAGTCCTATAAGTTCTTGGGCAGGAACGTGGCTCAGATTGTGGGTGAGGCTCTGCCAGTGTCCCTACAGCTTGGAGTCTACAGTCTGATTTTGGCCTTTATGATCGGTATTCCAGCAGGCTTATTTGCAGCCTCAAGACACAACAGCTTTGCCGACAATGCCACTATGATTTTGGCCATCAGCGGAGTGGCTTTGCCGAGTTTCTTGATAGCGCCTATCTTGATTATTGTTTTTGCTTTTTGGTTGAATTGGTTTGAAGTGGCTCTGTGGTTAGGGCCTGAGTACTATATACTCCCAGTGGTCGTGCTCGGCACAAGTCCTGCAGCCATCATTGCTCGTCTGACTCGCTCTAGTGTTCTGGAAGTCATTCGCTCGGATTACATTCGTACGGCCAAGGCGAAGGGGCTGTCCCATCAAGTGGTACTGTATAAACATGTTCTGAAAAACTCTCTCATTCCTGTTTTGACTTTCTCGGGGCCTCTGGTGGCAGGTGTGTTGTCAGGCTCCTTTGTTGTGGAGCAGATCTTTGCCATTCCGGGCTTGGGTCGACATATGGTGCAGAGTGTGACCAACCGAGACTATCCCCTGATTCTCGGTACAACTTTGGTTTTTTCAGTCATGTTGGTGTTGGCCAACCTTGTAGTGGACATTCTCTACGCCTACTTTGATCCAAGGATTAAGCTGTCATGAGTGGAATGAGGTCTCAGGAGATCAGTGCGGCCATGTTGGTGGCAGACGGCAATAAGCAGCAGCTAGGCCAAGGCAAGAGCTCTCAGAGCCTGTGGGCTGAAGGTTGGAGACGCTACAAGAAAAACCGCATGGCGGTGATATCCACTTACTTTGTGATCTTTGTGAGCCTTGTGGCCATCTTTGCCCCTTGGATTGCCCCATACTCTTTTGATGAGCAGCATATGGACCGCATTCTGCAGTCCCCCTCCTGGACTCACTGGCTGGGTACTGATGCCCTCGGCAGAGATATGCTCTCTCGCTTGATTTACGGGGCGAGGATGTCCATGGCTGTCGGGGTTATTACGGCCTTGATCTCTTTGTTTATTGGCACCATCTACGGCTGTATCTCTGGTTGGATGGGTGGGCGAGTGGACTCGGTGATGATGCGGGTGGTGGATATCCTCTACTCCATTCCGACTCTTGTGCTACTCATCTTGGTCAAGGTGATCTTTGACTCAGTGAACCTATTTACCAATCCAGAGCTCAGGGCCCTGACGGGTATCCTGCTGGCTTTAAGTGTAGTGGGTTGGGTGACCTTGGCCAGGGTGGTGAGAGGTCAGGTGATGCAGGTCAAGGAGATGGCCTATGTAGAGGCGGCAAGGGCCCTTGGGTCCCACTCCTTTGCCATTGTTTGGCGGCATGTTTTTCCCAATATCTTGGGGCCAATTATTGTGCTGCTGACCTTTCAGATCCCTCTCAATATTTTATTCGAGAGTTTTTTGAGCTTTATTGGTCTGGGACTTCAGCCACCCTTTAGCAGTTGGGGAGTAATGGCCGATGATGGCTGGCGCAGCTTGCGCAGTTTCCCTCACTTGATGATTGCTCCAGGGGTAGCTATTTTCCTCACCATGCTCGCCTTTAACCTGTTGGGCGATGGTCTGCGCGATGCCTTTGACCCTCAGATGCGAGGTCGCTAGATTCCTGTCCCATCAGCCCGAGTTTGACTTTTCTCTGCGCCCTAAGGAGATGAGAAAGGGGTCTTTGCTCTGGCGCTCCTGAAACTCCGATTTGTTGCTCATGGACTGCCAGCGGTTGGCTACTAGAATCTGTCCAATGGCCCCCCCAAGGCTTCCTCCAGGCCCTAAGAGGACCAGGTGGTCAGGGCCATACTCTTTGAGGGCCACGCTGACAGCCTGGCTAAAATCATAGGGTTTTATCACCTGGTGACCTAAAGTGTAGTCGTAAAGATCCTCAGTCTGGCAGCTCCAGGGCTTCCAGATCTGTCCACGCCCATCAATCAGGGGCACCTGAGGGGCTTTGAAGATATCAGTAGAGAAGCGTTGAAAGGCCTGTGCCGAGATGGCCTCCATAAGGGGGGTGTGAAAGGCCCCGTGGTTGACCAGTTGAAAGGGGTAGTTGTCTTTGGGAGGCAGAGTTTTAAGCAGATGCTTTGCTCCCAGAGCATTGGCCCCGAGAACCCAGTAGCCACCCAGCCGAATAGACAAATAGGCCTCATGCTCTGGGAGGGAGTTAGTTTGCTCAAGGAGGAGGCGGATCTCATCCTCGACATGAGGTTGTATCTGCCAATTTTCGTCGCAAACGGGGTAAATGATCTGTCCGCCGACAAGTTTATCCCTCATCATCGAGCCCATGCCCTGAATGAGGCTGTAGGCCTCGGCCCAAGCCAAAGAGCCTCCCAGGGCCAGGGCTATGTACCAGCCCATGGAATTTCCGGTGATAGCGACCACTTCGTACTCCTCTTGCCCCTGTTCGGTTTGGGTGAGGCGGGCAAAGTCATAGTAGGAGCAGGCATAAATGAGTGTCGAAGCATGCTCACCCTTGGTGTGTAGATTGACCTGAAACTTGGTCGCTGAGTCGAGTTCGGTGATACTGGGCTCACCATCCTCTCTGCGTCGCCGATCGATGTCTGTCAAAAAGTCGTCCACCAGAGGTCTTGCCTGAGACAGGTAACCGAGTTCCTCTTTTGTATAAGAACCTCTTCCCGGGCAGATCACCACAACTCGCTTTCTTTTATTCATAAGTCTACTCCGATGTCGGGGCTCTCATTGAGCTTGAGGGCGGCCTTGATAATACTCTCCCGACTGGGAAGGCCTGCTGCTGCAGCGACGCCTAAGGTGATAAAGCAGTCGTGGGCCGCCTCAACGGCTATTTGAGGAAGGGGTTTCAGCCCCTCAACAAGGAGGGTCACAATCCCCTCACTCAGCGATCCTGTCTTTCGGCATTCATCGACAATCAAGACCTTTTGGATTTCTCTCAGTTCTTCACAGAGCTTGGCTTTGTTGAGGGGGGCCACCCAGCGCAGGTCAATGATCTTGACATTCAAGCTGTGTTCTTGGCTAAGGACCTTTTCTGCCTGACGAGACAAGTAGTAGCCATTGCCATAGGTGACAATGGCCAAATCAGGTGGCCGTTCTGGGGAGGATTGAAACACTCCAAAGTCTCCTGGAGCTATGATGTCCTCTGGGTCTGAGGGGTAGGAAGAGGTCCACAGCTTGTCCCCGGCTTGGTGGAGATCTTTGGTCATATAGAGCGCAATGGGTTCCACAAACACAACAACTCGGCCTCTTTCGTAGGCCTCTTTAGCCACAGCTCGCAGCATTTTTACGGCATCGAGTCCATTGGAGGGGACGGCGATAATCAGTCCCGGGATGTCGCGAAAGACGGCCAGAGAGTTGTCGTTGTGAAAATGTCCGCCAAAGCCCTTTTGGTAGGGCAGGCCAGCCACCCGCAAGATCATGGGGTTGGTGAATTGCCCCTGGGAAAAAAAGGCCAGTGTGGCCGCCTCGCCACGTATCTGATCTTCAGCGTTGTGTACGTAGGCCAAAAATTGGATTTCTGGGATCGGCAAAAAACCATTGTGAGCCATGCCAATGGCCGTACCAATAATCGACTGCTCGTCTAGGGGAGAATTAAAGACTCGTTTTGGGCCAAATCGCTTCAGAAGCCCGTCGGTGACATTGTAGACCCCCCCTTTGGCGGCCACGTCCTCACCAAAGACAAGGGCCGTTGGGTAGCGCTCCAAAATCTCATTGAGGGCAAAGTTAATGAGCTTGGCCAGATGCCACTGCCCTTGAGAAGGAGTGCCATCTTTTGCTGTCAAGTCAGGAGATCTACGAGGGCTGGCACAGGCGGTAATAGATGAGGAGACAGCCTCTGGCTCGAGGAGTTTAGGTCGGCACAGGGCCTCTTTGGTCACGGCCGCAACCTGTCTGCGCAAGGACTCGTAGAGGTCCAGGATTTGCGATGGCGAGAGATATTGGTTTTCAATGGCAATTCTGGCCGAATGCAAAAGGGGGTCATTGAACTCATCAAGTTCAATCTGCTTTAAGGCCTTATAGGTGGACTCCACATCCGAGCCCGCATGGCCGAGAAGGCGAACTGTCTTAAAGTGAAAGAAAACAGGACGCCTTCTTAAGCGCACATAGCTTTCAGCGAGCTTGGCCTTGGCCACCACATCGCAGAGATTTAAGCTGTCACAGGAAAAGTATTTAAGGCCCCGGCGCTCAGAGTACTGATCAGCCACCCAACTTCCCGGAGTCGGGACTGAGATACCGATGCCATTGTCCTCGCAGATAAACACCAAAGGCAGATTCATATGTTGGTAGCTGATCAGGCAAGCGGTATTGATAGCCCCTACGGCGGTGGAGTGGTTGATCGAAGCGTCCCCAAAGCTGCACAGAACCACTGAATCAGGTAGAAGCTCAGTGTCTGTGAGCTTCAAGTCCTTCGCTCGGGCAATGGACAGCGCAGCTCCTATCGCCTTGGGCAGGTGGGAGGCAATGGTGCTGGTCTGTGGTGGCACAAAAAGAGGTTTGCTACCAAAGACTTTGTGCCGGCCCCCGGCAATGGGGTCATCGCTTGAGGCCATAAAGGACAGAAGGTTGTCGTAGATGGGGGTGCTGCCTGGGAACTGTTTGGCTCGCTGAATCATTAACGCGCAGCTACGATAGTGAAGGAAGGCCATATCAGTGTAGCGAAACACTCTGCCTAAGCCTGCGTTGCCCTCGTGCCCGGAGCTGCCAATGGTGTAAAAGCAGAGGTTTTGGTTTTTTAACAGTCTGGCTTGAAGGTCCAGGTGGCGGCTGATCATCTGACTTTCAAACAGGTCTAGAAACTGTTCGGGGCTCAGTCCGGCATCTTGAGGAGTGGTGGTGCTTCGTGCAGGAGGCAGTTGAGTGCCTTGCACAAAGCGCGAAAAATTTTGATCAATGATCTCAGCGCGATTGAACATCCAGTGTCCTATACGTTAGAATTCAAGGCAGACCAGCCTAGATTATGAGAAGTTTGAATCCAAGGCAATGGCCGAAGTAAACAGGCAGAGACAAGTCACCAGGAGGATATGATGGCAGCCTATGAGTCCCTCAACTATATGAATGAGGAGATGCTTTTTTCAGAAGAAGAGCTGATGGTGCGCAACACGGTTCGGGACTTTGTCAGCAAAGAGGTGATCCCAACTCTGCAGCAGGCCCATCGGGATGAGAAGTTCCCCATGGAGTTGATTCCGCGCTTTGGTGAGATGGGTCTTTTGGGTTCAACAATTCAGGGGTACGACTGCCCTGGTCTCAACAATATCGCCTATGGTCTGGTGATGCAGGAATTAGAAAGGGCGGATTCAGGGATTCGCTCCTTTTGTTCCGTTCAGGGGGCCTTGGTCATGTATCCCATCTACGCCTACGGCTCAGAGGAACAAAAAAACAAATACCTGCCTCGTCTGGCGAAGGCCGAGTTGGTGGGCTGTTTTGGTCTGACGGAGCCCGATGCAGGCTCCAATCCTGGGGCCATGCTGACGCGGGCTGAAAAGGTGTCCGGTGGCTATAAGCTCAATGGCAACAAAATGTGGATCACCAATGGGTGCATTTCTGACCTTGCCGTCGTTTGGGCCAAACTTGATGGGGTGGTAAGAGGTTTTATTGTTGAGAAGGGGACTCAGGGCTTTTCCACATCCACCATGAAGGGCAAGTTTTCCCTGCGTGTGAGTGTGACTTCGGAGCTTCATCTGGAAGACTGCGTGGTGCCAGAGGAGAATATCCTGCCGGGAGTTGAGGGGCTCAAAGGTCCTCTGAGCTGTCTTTCACAGGCCAGATATGGAATTGCTTGGGGGGTTCTAGGGGCGGCCAACACCTGCTACCACACGGCCCTTCACTATGCTAAGGATCGAGTTCTCTTTGACGGCAAGCCCTTGGCGGCCTACCAACTGGCCCAGGCAAAGCTTGTCAAAATGGCTCAGGAGATCACTAAGGGACAGCTCTTGGCCCTGCAGTTGGGACGGCTCAAGGAGTCTGGGCAAATCAAGCCCCACCATATTTCTCTGGCCAAGATGAACAACTGCAAAGTGGCCCTTGAGGTCGCCCGTGAGGCCCGGGATATGCTTGGAGGCAATGGCATTATTGATGAGTATCCAGTGATACGCCATATGCTCAACCTGGAGACTGTCAACACCTATGAAGGCACGGAAGATGTGCATCGCTTGGTGGTGGGGCTGGAGTTAACTGGACTTTCGGCCATACGCTAAAAGCAACTAAAAATTTAATGTTGACCTATCGACGGGCTGCGCGAAAAATTGGGGTATGAAAAATAGACCTTGGCCTATCATTGTACTCGCTTTGATCCAAATCCTGATGCCGGCATTTAGTATCTTGCTCAATGCCCTATTGGTTCCTGTTTCTCCTCTGACTTATCTCAGCCTGTTTATTGAGGTGAGAACGCTGACAGAGATTCTTCTCTTTTTCCTTCCCTTTCCTATTGCTGGGATAGCCATTTTGGCCATGAAGAGCTGGAGCTACCCAGTGTTTCTCGCAGTGATGCTCTGGACGATGGGCTCGAACTTTTGGCTTTGGTTTAGCAATGAGGCCATCACGGACTCCTTTGTGGTGTTGCTTCTGATCAGTTTGGTCAACTTGGCCTTTGTGACCTACTATCTTTTGCCAGCGGTCAGAACGGTCTACTTTGATCGCCGGCTTCGATGGTGGGAGAATCAACCTCGCTTTGCCGTCTCCTTTCCAGGAAGTGTGAAAAACCCCAATGAGTCCCACGAATGTGCCTTAAGAGATCTGTCTGAGGGGGGGATTTTCTTTGAGTCAGCCATGAAGTTGGTGGAAGGTGATCAAGTGGAAGTGGCCTTTGAGATCAGTGGTAAGCCCTTTGCATTTTCCGGTGAGGTCCTCCACTGCCGCAAGTCAACCCACTCTTGGGGGGGCTATGGAATCAAACTCGCTCTGGACAAGGAGCAAAGGCGCCAAATGCGCGATTTGGTTTTTGCCCTCAAGCTCTTGGGCTTTGAGATGAAAAACGCCCCAGAGGACCTTGCGACGAGCTTTCAGCTTTGGTTTCGAGACCTTCTTGAGGGAAAACGCCGGGCCTTTGTTCCCGAGCTTCCGCAAAAACATTAGGCTGTGAAAATTTTTTTCAACCCTATAAATCTTTCCTGTCTCCAGCCCCCATTTCTGACCCATTGCTAACCTTTCCACTCCTCGTCTTTTGGTATCATTATTGCTCTTTTACGGATGGCAGGCTAAGGGTGTAGCCACTTTTCTATCTGTCCAGGAGGTACTTTGACTCAAGTTGTGTCTCTTCTTGTAGGTTTACTGGTGACGAGCCTCGTTTTGGCTGTTCCGGCCAAGGGGGCTGAAGAGTCTAAGAAGGGCTTTTTGAGCTTCTGTTCAAGCCTATTGAAAAGCAGTGGATCGAACGCATCTCGAGGGGCTTCCAATTTTCCGGAGATGGAAGAGGTCAAACAGAAGCTATATAGGGCCTCTCAGGTATCTGTCTATTTGCGCCAAGTTTTGAGTCCTGATGCGGACCACATGATTCACTTTCCCCATATGATGATCTTGCAGGGAGTTTACCATGAGCATATCAGCGGTCTGTCTAAAAAAATAAGCCGGATTACAGATCCGGATCTTCGTCAGAAATTTGAGCAAGAGTATCAAGAAATGGACTTTTATAGCTCCCTGGTGGGTTTAGAGTATCACCTTCAATCCAAGTATCACAAGTCCCTCTCAGGGATGGATGAACAGGCCTACAGGCATCTCTTGGACAATCGGTTGAGCCAACGTGATTATGCCAGTTTGGAAAACTTAGCCAAAGAGCTTTCAGAGTCCCCCCTGCTGTTAGACTATGATGAGAGCATCGCTGAAAAACTCCACTCAATTGAATTTATTGAAATATTGGCCACTGTTCCCTACAAAACTGTCCAGGAGCTTGTGGAGATGTGGCCAGAGAAGATAGATCAACTGCAAGGGGGTGGAGTGCCGGAGCGAAAGCCCTCAGTCATGGAAAGATTTTTCTCTCGGTCGGAACCAGAAGATCTGTATAAGGATAAGGACGATGCTTTTAAAAACCGAGCTCTGTTTTCACTCTATCATGCAACGGCTCGCTCTATTTTGGTAGGCCCTCAACAGGCCAAAAGAGAAGATCTTGCAGAGATCATTGAAATTGAGTCTAACTTTTTAAAGCGCAGAGAGCGGCGCTGGGAAGAGGTTCAAAAGATGTTAGAAACCATTGCCAAGAGAATCGGGCAGATGGAACCTTGAATCGGCGCGTAAGTTTTTAGTCTTATACAAGTTTAGCCCCCCTTTTTGACAGGAGTGATCTTCGGCAAGAAGATCTGAGGCAGTAAAGGGGGTTCCTATGAACAACAAGAGCTTTTCTTACTCTCAGCAAGAGATCTATTCGGAACATGCTTTTGAGAGAAGAGTTACCAACTTGTATTGGGACTCGGCCGACCATCTGTGGCGCATTCTGCCTGTGGGGCTTGAGTCAGAAGGAAATCACAGAGGAGAAGATGGGGCTCACAGCTTTGAATGTCGGGACTTTAGAGAGGCTTTGCGCAGAGCTAAGGCCATAGCTCTAATCGAAGGGGTCGATCTTCATATCTATTCACAAGATCAGCGCCTAGAGGAAGTTAGGTCCTTTCTCGAGCTGGCGGAAGAGGTGAACTTTTTAAACCTGAACTCTGGGCTGAGGCCGTGGATGAGTGCGACTCCTGTGGGGTCAATAACCTAGACGTTGAAGCGAAAAAATAAAACGTCCCCATCTTTGACCACATAGTCTTTGCCCTCGGATCGGTAGCGTCCAGCCTCCTTCACAGCACTTTCGCTTTTCAGTTCAAAGAGGTCTTCGCAGTGGTAGGTCTCGGCGCGGATAAAGCCCTTTTCAAAGTCCGAGTGGATCACACCTGCGGATTGAGGGGCCTTGGTGCCTTGAGGGATTGTCCAGGCGCGGACTTCTTTTTCGCCAGCGGTGAAATAGGTGATAAGATTGAGCAGTGCATAGGACTCCCGAATGAGTCGATGAAGCCCCGGCTCCGAGGCTCCAAGGGACTGCAAAAACTCCTGCCTCTCTGAGGGGTCTAAAAGGGCAATTTCTGCCTCAAGGGCACTGCAGATCATTAGACATTTGTTGCTCTCAGAGTCGGCTCGCTGCTGAACCAAATCTACGTAGGCGCTCTTGCCTGCCGAAAAATCCTCCTCAGACACATTGCAGGCGTAGAGAGTTGGCTTTGAGGTGAGTAGGTGCAGCTCTCTCAAGATTGGAAGCTCCGCATCCTCTGCCTGAAGGCTGCGGGCAGGCTTGCCCTCACTGAGGAGGTCGTAAAGCCTTTTCAGCAGTTGATGCTCAGTCTTCAACTTGGGGTCTTTGCTCGCCTGCACCACCTTTTCGATGCGCTTGAGGCGCTTTTCAACCGTATCAAGGTCGGCCAGCATCAGTTCAGTGTTGATCACATCAATGTCTCGAAGAGGGTCGATGGATCCGCTGACATGGACCACGTTGCTGTCGTCAAAGCAGCGCACCACGTGCACAATGGCATCTGTCTCCCGGATATTGGCTAAAAACTGATTTCCCAGGCCCTCTCCCTTACTGGCTCCGGCCACCAGGCCAGCGATGTCCACAAACTCAATGGTCGTGGGGATTTGCTTTTGAGGTTGGATATGCTGACTGATTTGCGCCATGCGCGGGTCTGGAACGGTGACCACCCCCACGTTTGGATCGATGGTGCAAAAGGGGTAGTTGGCAGCCTCGGCCTTTGCTGCCGTGAGAGCATTAAATAGGGTGCTTTTTCCCACATTGGGTAGGCCGACTATTCCACACTGTAAGCTCATGGTGCTCCTCGGTTGAATTGGTTAGAGGCCCTATCATAGCCCTGAAGAATAAGGGTTTCTACTGCTTCACAGCTGTAGAGTAAAAAATCGTCTAAAGACTTCTGCTCGTCTTTACTAAAATCAGAGAGCAGGTAGTCGGCCACGTCCTGTCCGGGATGAGAAGGGCGACTCACGCCGAGTTTTAGGCGGGCATAGTCTGGGCCCAGGTATTGGTGAATATTGCGGATTCCATTGTGCCCCCCGTGGCCGCGACTGCGCTGGAATCGGAGAGCCTGAAAGGGGAGGTCACAGTCATCCTGAACGACAAGCAGATCATCAAGGCTGAGGTCATAGTACTGAAACAAATCCTGAACGGATTGGCCGGAGAGATTCATAAAAGTTTGAGGTTTGACGAGTAGAATTCTTTCCTGTTGGAGTGAGGTCTTTAGAGTCAGAGCCTTGTGCTCGGAGCGAAAGTCCAGCCGCCCCTCTAGGCGCATGGCAAGGGCATCTACCAGGATAAAGCCAATGTTGTGTCTGTTGAGCTGATATTTAGGGCCCGGATTACCCAGGCCTACAATCATTTTCATAGAAGAAGGTCTCGCCAAAAAGAGGCAAGCTATTGCCGTTTACTTCTTGTTCTCAGTGGCTGCGGGTGTGGCAGCAGCCCCTTCTGCTCCTCCTGCCGCAGCAGCTCCTTCAGCTGCAGCGGCAGCTGGTGTGGCGGGCTCTTCGTCCACGGTGGCGCAGGTGGCAACAGTTTCATCTGCGGAAGTGATCAACTCCAAACCTGCAGGAATACTAATATCTGAGACATGGATGCTGCCATCAATATCTAGGTTGCTGATGTCAACGGCAATGTACTCAGGGATGGCTGTGGGCAGACACTCAACTTCAATGTCTCGCTTTACAATATTGACCACTCCGCCCTCTAAGAGCCCCTTGGCCTTTCCTTCAAAGCGCAGTTCTACATTGACTCGGACTTCCTTAGTCATATCTGGGGCAATAAAGTCAATGTGGACAGGGCGTCTTGAAACAGGGTGGATATCAATGGCTTTGCGCAGAACCTTTAGGCCATTCAGAGTGGAATCCGGACTTTTTAGGGTGAAAATTGTATTTTCAAATTGTTGTTTGGAGTACTTGACCACATCTTTTTCCAAAAGCGAAAAAGGCAGTCCGTTGACTTGAGGACCATAGACCACTGCAGGAGTGTTTTTGTCTCTACGCAGAGACCTGGATTGGCCTTTGCCGGCTTTGCGGGGAAATGCTTCCAGAGTGATATTTTCTTGGCTTGTCATGGGGAGGACCTCTTCTGTCGGTTGAAAGTTAAACTCAATTTCATAAAAACTAATTATCAAACAGTGCACTTACAGAGTCGTAACTGTAAATCCGGCGGATGGCCTCAGCCACCACAGGAGCCACACTGACAACTTCAATTTTTTTGCAGTCCCTGGCCTCATCCCTCAGTGGTATTGAGTCCGTCACCCAAACCTTATCTATCGAACTCTCATTGAGGCGCGATATGGCCGGTCCTGAGAGGACGGGGTGGGTGGCGACAGCAAACACCCTTTTTGCCCCATTATTTAGCAGGCTGTCAACTGCTTGCACCATGGTGCCTGCGGTGTCTATCATATCGTCGAGGATAATAGCCGTTTTTCCACTGACATCGCCTATTAAGTGCAGGGCCTGGGCCTCATTGGGGCCAGAACGCCTTTTATCAATAATTGCGATGCTACATTCAATGCGTTTAGCAAAGGCTCGGGCTCTCTCTACTCCTCCTGCATCGGGGCTGACGCAGACAAATTCACTTCCGTGACCCATTTTCTGCCTCCAGGCCCTGGCCAGAGTGGGAATGGCAAAGAGGTGGTCAACTGGGCCATCAAAAAAGCCCTGGATTTGCGAGCTGTGGAGATCTACCACTACCATTCGCTTGGCTCCAGCGGCCTCACAGAGCTTGGCAACACATTTGGCCGAAATCGGGGCCCTGGGGGCGACCTTTCGGTCTTGGCGCGCATAGCCATAGTAGGGCATCACCAGGGTGATATCGGCGGCTGAAGCCCTTTTCAGGGCGTCCAAAATCATGAACAGCTCCATATAGTTTTCGTTGACCGGTGGACTGGTGCTCTGGATCACAAAGACGTTGCAGCCACGAACAGACTCATGGATTTCAACTCGAACCTCACCGTCGGCAAAGCGACTGATATCACAGTGGCCAAGTTCAACTCCGGCCTCAGCGGCTACTTTTTTTGCAAACTCAGGGTTCGAGTTGCCAGAAAATATTTTGAGCCCATGAGCTCCTGAAAGTCCACTGAGACTGCCAATGCCGGTCAATTCATTCATCTGCTAGTGCCCCATCTTTTTTGCTTGTTTCTAACCCACTCTAGACCCAGTGTCTACCGAGCTTCAAAAATCTGCTGATCTTCAGCCCATTGACGCAAGGCTTGAGCTCGATGGGAGAGCCTGTTTTTTATGGCGGGGGGCAGCTCTGCCAAGGTCTTATTCACCATCTCTGGTTGGTCAGAAGTGGTCTCAGGAATAAATATGGGGTCATAGCCAAAACCATGTTGACCACGAGCCTGTTCGGCGATCTGTCCATTGAGAACTCCTTGATAGATTCGCTCTTCACCTTGGGGGGAAAGGGCCACCATCACGGCTCGAAAGCGGGCGGCCCGGTTGTTTGGAGAGCGAATTTTAAGCATTTTGAGCAGCTTTGCCACATTCTCTGCATCTGAAGCTCTCTCGCCTGCGTAGCGAGCCGAGTGAATGCCGGGCAGGCCATCAAGGCCCGCCACCTCAAGCCCACTGTCCTCACCAATCACCCACTCAGTGGGTTTAAATACCTTCAGTGCCCGAGCCTTGATGCGAGCATTGGCCTCAAAGCTGTCGCCATTTTCCAGGGGACTTGAGTAAATTGAAATCTCAGCAGGAGAGTGAACCTCGACCCCGCGCCCTTCCAGAAGAGCACGAAACTCAGCCAATTTGCCCTTGTTGGATGTAGCCACCCAGAGCTCCATTAGCTCTCCGAGTTCTGGCGGAGGGGAAAGTAGCCTCCAATGACTTCCGCTTGCTGTTGAAAAAGGCTCTGGCATCCCTCGACAGCCAGGTCCAACATTTTATTGAGTTGCTCGCGTGAATAGGTGCCGGACTCAGCCGTGCCCTGAACCTCCACAAATCGCCCACCGGGGGCAATGACAAAGTTCATATCAGTTCCGCAGGCAAAGTCTTCATCGTAGTTCAGGTCCAGCAAAGGCTCTGTTCCATCCAGGCCCACACTGATTGCGGCGATGTACTGGCTTAAGGGATTCTCCTTAAGTTGGCCCTGCTCCTGCAAAAACTTGAGAGCCAAGGCCAAAGCCACAAAGCCCCCTGTCACCGCCGCCGTTCGGGTGCCCCCATCGGCTTGAATCACGTCACAGTCGACATTGATCTGTCTTTCTCCAAGGGCCTTTAAATTCACTCCCGCCCGCAGAGCCCGACCAATCAGGCGTGAGATCTCCTGACTGCGTCCACCGCTCAGGGCCTTTTCCCGGGGAATCCGACTATGGGTAGAGCGAGGCAGCATTCCATACTCGGCACTGATCCATCCCTGACCGGAGCCAGTCAACCACTTTGGCACTCTATCGTCCACAGAGGCCGTACAGATCAGCCTTGTATGGCCCATGCTGATTTCCACACTGCCTTCAGCGTGACGGATGACATCGGGGACAAGACGAATAGGGCGGAGTTGATTGGGTTTTCGACCATCTGAGCGCATGGGCGCTACTGTAGGCCGATGGCCTTGTCCTTGTCCAATACTTCTTTAAAATCTTGCAAACCTCTGAACAGGCCTTCAACGAGCCTCTTTTGGAACCCTCGATCGGTGAGCTGCTGCGCCTCCCGGGGGTGGGAGATAAAGCCCAGCTCAACCAGGGCGGATGGCATAGGGGCCTGGGCGATCACACGAAAGGGGGCCTGGCGTATGGTGTTGGCTCGGGACTTTCTTCCGCCCTGCCAGTGGCGATCTAGTCTTCGCGCCAGTTCGCTACTCAGACGAGTGCGCTTTTGTTCGATGAGGTCCTCGATAATCAGACTGACCTCTGCCCGGGGCTGCAGTCCTTTTTGGGGCGCCTGGGATGAGGTGGACTGGGCTGACTCTCCAAAGACATGGGCCAGATAGTGTTCATTTTCTCGGGCCGCCAAAGCCATGGCCTCTTCGTCAGGGGGCAGTTGGTTGCGAAAATAGAACTCTACGCCTCGAGCTCTGGGGTCGGGAGAGGAGTTCAAGTGAAGGCTCAAGAAGAGGTCGCCATTGACCTGAGTGGCGATCTCCACCCGCTCATCCAGACTGAGGAAGTGGTCTTGATTGCGTGTCAAAGTCACACGAAATTGGGGGGAGGCATCCAGCTTATCTGCCAACATCTGTGCAATCTTGAGAGCCAGTTCGGCTTCCCGAATGTCTCCGCGAGTGGCTCCCAGATCTCGCCCTCCGTGTCCGGGATCCAGAACCACATGCAGAGCCCAGGCCGAATGGCTGAAATGACCCCATAGGAGGAGTCCTCCGAGGAGACCCCTTAAACACCGCCCTAAATGGCCTGGGAAGGCCTGTCGAGATAGAGAACCTTTCTTCATAAGCTTCTCATATTGTAGAGAGAGCTTAGAGGCTGACCAAGTCCCGTTTGTAGAATCGGGCCCTAAGCCAGGTCCTGATATCGTTCAGCTCCTTGAGGCTGAACTCATGACCTTTTTTGTACTCTCTCCATTGGACAGGGTAGCCGGCCTGTCGAATTTCCTCAACTTGGCGGCGAGTGAAGTCAATGGGGAGATCTTCATCGAGCTTGCCGTGGGTGATGAGCCAGGGAGTAAAAGGGGGCTTGAGCCGTTTTTTCCACTGGGGAAAAAGGTAAAAGTAGCCGCTCACGCCCACAATTCCCCCTAGGGGATAGGGGTAGTTGAGCGCCAGGTCTCCAGTGACCAAGCAGCCTTGAGAAAAGCCCAAAAAATAGAGGTTTTCTGGGGGCCACCCCTGAAGCCTGAGCTCATGAATAAGTCTATAGAGCTTGCTTCTGGCCAGGAGCACTCCGCGTTTTTGGTTTGGGGGAAAGGCATACCAAGTGTAGCCTCCAGCGTAGCGTCGAGGGGCATTGAGCAGGAGGTAGTTCATTTCCGGGAGCTGGAGCTCTCCGCCAATGCGTCGAAAAGGCTTCAGGCTGTCACCCCGACCATGAAGGACAATCATCAGTTGAGGGTTGTGGGCCCAGGTGGCTTTCTGGGCTGGAATAAACAGATGTTCAAATTCCTGAGTCTGGGCCTTCAAGCGGAAGGGGGTGGGATGCACTATTGTCTGGCTCATATTGCGCTGCACAATAACGCTTTTTGGATCCGTTTTCAAGAGGGCAAAAAAAAAGCGACCTGGAGGGTAAGGAGGGGGTACCAGGTCGCCAAGGGGGGATACTCATTCATATAGCAAAGGTGATGCCAACTTTGGTCGAGCTCAGGTCGAATAAAATGCGTTTTAGGGGAAGTGGGAGGGCCAGATTTTGGCAGTTGGAGCCTTTTTGGGGAAGACGGTCTCTCCTTCTGAGCTCTTCTCAAACTCAGTATAGGACCTCAAGTGTTTGTTTTTTATAAGAAATTCGTTATTTTTTTGTTTAAAAAACAGGCTGGTTCAAAAATGGGTTATAAGCTGTATTAATTTCAGCTATTAAGGCTTCTTTTAAGGCTTCTTTGCAAATTGACGTCTTTGGAGGCGCCATTTTCTTCTCTGTTCGGCTGCTTGAAAGCGACGCTTTTCCTCTGCTGTCTGTGGCTCAACCCCAATAATCTCAGTGGGCTTGCCGTCTTTTCCCAGGGCCACAAAGGTCAGGTAGGCAGAGGCCGTGTGATAGGTGAGGCCTTCAATAGGGTTTTCAGCATCCACTCGAACCCCCACCTCCATAGAGGTCTTGGCGACAAAATTGACGCTGGCTTTAAGGTTCACCACCCACCCCTTGTAGACAGGGGCAATAAAGTGAAGATCGTCAATGCTAGCTGTGACAACGGGCAGCTGGCAGTGCCTTTGGGCGCAAATGGCGGCTGCTATATCGATCCAGGACATAATGACTCCACCAAAAACTGAGTCCAGGGAGTTGGTGTGGGTGGGAAGGACCATCTCGGTCATGGTGACTTGGGATTCGTGCATGGGTTTTGAAGGCTTTTGGTTCATTTCATCACCATCTTGACCTAGGTCGGGGGGCAAGGTCCAGAATTTTTCTCATTACAAATAAGTTTCAAGTGTCAGCAAGGGTGACCCGATACGCCAGTCATGGATTGGAACAAGATAGGGTGCCCCCAAATTTTATCGAGATGGCTGGCAATAGTTTTGTTGGCCCTGACGACAACAGCCTTTCCGTTGTACGGCTTTGACTTAGATGATGTGGAGTTGGGTATGGAAGAGGCCATGGCTGAATCCGAGGCGGCCAGAGCTGAGGCTGAGGCAGCCAGGCGTCGAGCGGATGAGGAGAAACGCCGTCAAGAGGCAGCCAAGAAAGAGGCTGAGGCGGCCGTGGCCAGAGCCAGGGCCAAAGAGCGAGATGCCAAACTGGAGATCGACGAGCTGGAAAGAGCAAGAACCACCAGCCTGGCCGAGAGACAGAGATATGAGCAGAGCAAAGCTCAGGCTGAACAGGAAATGAGGGAGTACGAGGAGAGAATCGCCCGTCAGCGACAAGAGCTTGAGCAGGTGAAGTCTCAGACTGAGCAGGCCAAGCAGGAGAGGGATGCTCAGGTCGCCAAAGTGGCAGAAATTGTTGAGACCTCACGCAAAGTAGAATCTGAGATTCAGGCCGCTCGCGACCAGAGCAGTCGAGTTCAGCGTGAACTTCAAGATACCAAAGCTCAGGAAAACGTCGCCATGGAGCGGTTGGCAGGAGCCAGGGAAACTCACTTGCGAGAAAAAGCTGAATCTGAAAAGCGCATCGAGATGTATCGCCAAGACATTGCCAGATCCAAGCAAAAGGTGGCCTCCACTGAGCAAGAAGTGCGCGATTTAAGAAGACAGGTCCAGGGGCTTCAGGAGCAGGCAGTGATGGCTGAGGCGGAGGCCGAGCAGAGTCGAGCCCGAGCGCGCGAGGCGGAGATCAGAGCTGAACAGCTGCGTGGTGAGCAAAGAGCCCTTGCGCAAAGGGCTCAGGAGAGAAAGGCAAAGGCCCAAAGTCAGGCTCAGGCCAGTCGAGACCAAGAGGTGCGAGCGCGGACCCAGGCCACAGCTGCTGAACAGCAGGTCATCAACCAGAGGGCCAAGTTAGGAGCAGGGTCGGTTCAGGCAGAGTTAAAACCAAGGCCACAACAGCGCCAACCTCAGGCGCAAAGACCTCAGCGGCGGGTGGTGACAAGAAACTGCAACTTGCGCAATCAACCCAGTGCAAGAGCGCCAGCTCGAGTTCTCTTAGAAGTTCCCCAAGGGACACAAGTCCTCACGGTGGATCACTCAGAGGCTTGGTTTCAGGTTCAGCTGCGTTCAGGGCAGCGGGGCTTTATGGCCAAGAGCTGCTTTTAGTAGACCTCAAAAGCTCAATCAGATGTAGGTAAGCCGGTCGGATTTCCCACAGAAGATAGTCAGGAGGGGCTGTCTTGTCTCTGTCTGTCCGGAGGGACTCAAACAGCTCGGCAGTTTCATGGTCCTGGATATGGCCCACTCGGTCTAAGTTGCGCGCAAAGATCAGCCTGAGCTCAGACGAAGTGGGTGATTGCCTCAAGCCCCGCACTTTCTCCATAAGGGCTGGAGAAGGGGGAGGGCATTGGCCTGAGTAGAGATCGTGATAGCTGGCCCAGGACCAGTCGTCGAGCTGAGATGTAAACTTTCTTTTCCAGTCGGGAAAATCAAGGCTTGGGTAGATCAGAGGTATCTGCCCCAAAACATTGCAAAACAAAAGTGCATGCTCAGGGAACTGCTCTTTAAGGGCAGTCAGGTTTGGTGAGGCGAGGGCATCTTCTTTCATCCAGCGGATCTGATTTTTTGCAAACCTTCTACCCAGCAGCCAGCGCGCCCAAGGGTCTGGGTCCAGGGCCACCACTGTCTCAAAACGAGACAAAAAATCACTCGATAGGGACCATCCCAAGCTGGGGCCAATAAGAATGAGTTTATCTTCCTTAGGAGTCCAGTTTCTTAGCCAGTTTTGAACCCCCTGACAGTAGCTGGACCAAAGACTGTGTCTGTACTGCAAAGCCCTGAAGTGATAGATCAGTCCCCCAGATTGCGAGTAGTGGCCTTTGGGGCTGTTTAATGGCTCTGTAGTTTGCAAAATCCCCCCCCATTCTCTTACAATAAAGATATGAGTTTATCAGGAGAGGGGGATGGGGTGAAAATAAAAAATACTCTGTTGGCGGCGGCCTTTGTGGTGCCATTGCAGGAAAAAGGTCAGTGGCAGTCCTTGGAGTTTTCGCGTATCCCAGCCAATAAGGTGGAGTTCTCTCAAGAAAAAGGCTTAAATATTGCCGTAAACTCTTCAGCCAGTCCGCTGATTTTTCCACTGCCTGAGGTCAAAAAGCTCTCGGCGGTGGAAGTCAAGGGTGAGTTTCAGGGGCAAGTGAAGCTTAAAGAGGGACAAGTCCAGGGTGATGGGGCTGCTGACGACTATATCTTTCGCTTGGGCCTGGTGCTCAAGGGAGAACAGCGCCTGAACTTTGTGCAGAGACGAATTGCCGCCAAGTGGATACGCACCCTTTTTGACCTGGCTCCTCCCAATATGGGAGTGGATCATATTTTGTTTTTGAATGTGGGACAGATGGATGAGCAGGTCGGCCGCAAGCGAGCTCACCCCTTAAGTGATCTGTTGAAAGAGCATGTGGTGTGGAAGCACAATGGCGATGGTCCCTTTGAGTACCGGCATGAATTTGATCAGCCGGTGGAGGTGGTGGCCCTGTGGTTGTCTTCAGATGGAGACGATACCAAGTCCTCTTTTAAGGTGAACCTCTCAGAGATTCGGCTCCATCAGGCTGACAGTGGGGAGGTCAAAAGCCAGAGTCTCCGCACTCCGGCTCAGGGGCCCTCGGGGCAATAGGTGCCATGGGCGAGCGAGGGCCTAAAAGTAGCCCTGCTCTTTCATCCATTGGTTAGAGACAAACTTACTCATGTAGTTGCGCACTCCATCGGCCAGAATGACCACGCAGTTTTGTCCCTCTTTGAGGGAGCCTGCGGCCTCCATCACTCCAGTCATGGCGGCTCCACAGCTGCCGCCACACAAAAAGCCCTCTTCGCGAATCAGGCGGCGAGCCATTAAAAACGAATCGCGGTCATTGGTCTTCACCCAGCGATCCACCAGGCTGCGGTCTAAAACTTCAGGGACAAAGTCATAGCCAATGCCCTCCACTTGGTAGGAGCTGATGGGCCCTTCTCCAGCTAAAATGGAGCCCTCGGGATCCACGCCCACCACTTCTACCTGAGGGCAGACCTCTTTCACTCTTCGTGCCACTCCACTTAAAGTGCCTCCTGTCCCTGCTGAAATCACCAGCATATCCACTTGATTGTTAAGGTCGCGAAGGATCTCCTCGGCTGTCCCATGGTAGTGGGCATTGGGGTTGGAGGGGTTGGCGTACTGATCCAAAATATGGGCGTTGGGCAGCTCTTTTTGTAGCTTCTTGGCCACACCAATATGGCTTTCCGGCGCATCCCAGGCGGCCTCGGTGGGAGTGCGGATGATTTCAGCTCCCAAGGCCTCCAGCATCACCTGTTTTTCTTGGCTCATCTTTTGCGGCAGAGTGATAATCACTCGGTAGCCCCGAACCGCTCCCGCCAAGGCCAAGCCAATTCCGGTGTTGCCACTGGTGGGCTCAATCAGGGTGTCGCCGGGCTTGATGCGCCCTGATTTTTCCGCATCCATGACCATCTGGTAGCCAATGCGGTCCTTTACCGAGCCCCCAGGGTTCATAAACTCACACTTGGCCCACACATTACATTTCAGATGTTGAGCCACTCGGTTGACCTTCACCAGCGGGGTGTTGCCAATGGCCTGCAGTATATTGTCCAATTTCATTTTATTCTCCCTGAAGATCATTGATTTAAGGAGAAAGCCTCTCTTAAGGCAATGAAAACTTCAGGCGTTAAGGGCTGAGAGAGGCCAAAGGCTGCTCTTTTTTTTGGCAGGACTTGTACATTCTACAGAGGTCGGTCTTTGGCCTTTCCTTTTAGGCTGCCAAAGGCTAGAGAGTTGTGAGCAAAAGTACACAGAAAAGCTAAGATATCTTGACCTCTGGGGGCTATGTGCAGGGATCTGATCAAAGAGCTTGGAACCTTTATCCTAAACTTCGTCTTTTCTTTTTAGTCCTCCTTATCTTTCCTCAACTCCTTTTGGCCCATGATCGAAACTGTCGCGAGCTGCTGACGGGTTATATGCACAACCTCCAGGAGCGCAGCCTGTTGGTGGACAAAGATGGGCTTCTGGTGGTGAGCTCCGATCTGAGTTATCTGCAGCAGAAAGTGGTTAGTGACTGGATGGAGATGAAGGCTCTGATTGCAGAGAGCCGCCAGCTGGGTCAGCATATTTTGCTCCTGCCCGGCAGCTACGATGTGATCCATCAAAATCACGCCCTCTTTGTGCAGAGAGCTCTCAACGCTTACATGCAGGAGCTGAGTTTAAGGCGAGAGCAGGTGCTGGTGGTACTGATTGCCGACGGCGATCGACTGATAGGTCAGTCCAAGGCCAGCAAGTTTGTGGGTTTTGGCGGCAGCGAGCCCCTGCGCCGACCCCTGCAAAGTGAGGACCGCTTTCCTCAGTCGCCCATGCACCCAAGGCTAGCCGACTTGGCCAGTATTCCAATAGCCGATAAAGTTTATCTGTCCCGCTCGCCGCTGAACTTGGATCCTCAGGTGATTCTCAACCAAGAAAGTCTTGTCGCCTTAAGTCTTTTTGTCGAGGCCCTCCCTGAGCGGGCCCAGGTCCTGCTGGCTGAAAGGGCTGATCGGCTTTCTCCTGCGGAGCAAACTCGCATCCAAAACTATGTGGCCACCACCGAACTGATGATCCGGCAAATTTTGAACTCCCCTGAGTTGGGCTGGAAACAAATTCAGGAGATCTTTTCCCAGAGCTACGAGGGGCAAAACAGCGGCTGGGACATCAGTGCTTGGAATCTGTTTTTGTACTCCATGCTGGAGCTCAGAGAGCCAAATCCACTTCTGGAGCAGCCCCAGTTTTTTGATGGAGCTGCGGCTCCCGTGGTGCGTATGCTCAATGTGAATGATGGAGATTACTTCAATTTGGTCCAATTTTGGAACGATCTGGTGGGAGTGCAGGTGCGCACTGTGGTGGGGCCAGAGGGCGTCTCCACCTCCAAACTTCTGAAAGAGCATCCCCCTGAAGTTCTTCTTGAGCGCAAGCGGCTCTACCACAACATCTCCTTTGGCGGCCCTTAATTTGAAAGAATTCTAAAAGCCCCGTTATCTCTGATCTATCTCAGCAGAAAATTTTTCCTTTCTCCAGCTTTGCTGGTTTGAACTCACCAAATAGATCATTGTGTGGAGTCAGGTAATGCGGCGGGGGCCGCGTATTGTGAAGGGGGAATTATGAAAATATTGAATGTATTGAATAAGTTCTTATGGGCCTTTGTTCTAGTGATGAGCTTTGTGGGGGGGAGTATTTTTGCTGAAGAGCTCAACCCCTGCGATATAGATGTTCATCAACATCAGTTTTCCATTCCCAAGGACCTAGAGTTAGAAGCTTGGTGCAAAGGGGGAAGTCGGTGGAGTCACTATCAAGTGGGGGTCTATAAGTCTTCCGATCTATTCTCTTTTGTCGGTGCTATTGTGATTTTTGATGAGGAAAATCTCAGTGAGTTCTTTCAGATCAAATTCTGGTCGAGTCGCCAAAAAGACCTCAGTGTTTGTGCGCCCACCACCTCAGGGCGTCTTCAAGTGGAGATGTTCAATGTGGATCCAACTCATAAGAGGGCTGAAGTTATGAAAATCACCCAGAACGGGGAGACAGAGAAAATCCACTGTCAAAGATAAAGACCTAGAGTTTGCAGACCTTTCAAGGGGGAAGGGATGAGGAAATCGCAGGGGGGGCTCACAGGCCTTAGGCTGTGGCTAAGACAGTTTTGTGGGCTGTGTATTTTGCTGGCTTCTTTTCCGGCACAAGCGGTGACTCACTTCGGTTTTTTTGCCGATGCCATGCGTGGGGTGGGTGAGGGAAACTACATTGCTGAGACCGCGGCGGTCTCCAATGTCCACTTTGTCTCGGACTCTTTTGCCTCAGGAAGAGAACCGGGCTGGCGGGAAAAAGTCCTCGAGGCCCAAAGTCAAAACAACAAGGTGATTTTGATTTTGGAGAGCTTTTTATTCGACTGGCGTCAGCTTACTCTGAACGAGCGTCGCCACCAGGCTTTAAGGGATCTGCGCGATCAACTCAGCGGTCTTGAAGACAGCATCTTGGGCGTTTACCTTACGGATGAGCCCTTTCACCGCAATCAAGTCAACGCCAATCATCCCACTCGGGTGCTCTTGTCTCGCAGCGAGGTCTTTGACAATTTGCAAGAGGCGGCTCTCTTGGCCAAGCAGTTCTTTCCTCAAGCCAAGGTCTTGATCACTGAAGCCCACCCGGCCATTGATCAGGAGTTTTGGCTGCCCTCGGCCATCGATTGGGTCGGGGTGAACTGTTATTTGGCTTTTGGCCAAGTCTGTCGCATGGACAGATTCAAGCAGTTGAACGACCTAGTTTATTCACGTCTGCTTGCTCACCAAAAAATGGTGTTTACTTTGGATGGCTACTGGCGCACCACTGAGACTCCCTCGGTCTCAGTTCAGCAGAGCCTGATTGAGCGCAACAACGAAATCCTCAGGCTGATCACAGAAAGTTATCAGGAGAAAACTGTGGCTTTTTTCCCCTTTCTCTATCAGAGCCACCTGAACGGAGAAAGGCTTTTGGGCACAAGGGACATGCCCTTGGTGAGGGACTATCTCTTTGAGCTCGGAGGACGTATCAAGCAAGGGGCTTGGCCTTCGGGCTGTGGAGCTGTGAGTGGGGCCTGTGAAGATATCGCTCCTCCCTTGCCTCGGTCCAGCCAGCTTGTCAGAGGGGATATCAACCAAGTCGATGAGCGAGTGATCCGAGGGTGGGCCTGTGTGGAGGCTTACCCCCGTCCCATAGAGGTGCATATCTATGCAGGGGCCTCGGCAGGTCGGCCAGGGGCCCAGTATGTGGGTCGGGCTTGGGCGGAAAGAGAGTCTGAACCGGCCGTGCTTCAGGCCTGTGGAGTCAGCTCAGGGAGCTACCGCTATGTCTTCTCCATGACCCCCACACTTTTGAGTCGCTTTGCCGGCCAGCCCATCTATGTTCATGGGATTCATCCGGGAGGCGGTAGAAACGCTCTGCTCAGTCGCTCCGGGACGAGGGCTTTGCCCTCCGCTCAGTAGAGGCTCAGAGACAGCTGACCTTGCACTCTGGGGATGAACGGATGTTGAGTCTAATCTGCTCCAGCGAGAACCCCTCATTGTATCTATCGAGGTAGAAGATGCGCCCAGCTAGGTCTGGCTCGCGCAAAAGGTGCTCTAAATAGTAGCTTCTAATAAAAGCCTCTGGTGAGTTTCTGAAGGCATACTCAATGGTCGTCAATAATGTGCCATTCATGGCCTGATCTATCCAGTAGTTCAAGCCAAGGATGTCTGGATCGCGGTTGAGATGAAGGTGGTAATAACCCTTAATGCTTGGCTCATGGCGCTGCTTCTGTGCTTTGAGGTTCTCCTCAAGACAGTCTGCCTGACAGTAGACAGACTTTCTAACAGCCGTCAAAAACTCGCTCAATTGACTTTCGCTTTTGATAGAGCGTGACTCAATGATTTGCTCGTCAAGACTTGGTGCCCTGAGTAGGTGAGTCATAAAGGCCCTTCTGACAGCCGCTTCAAAGGAGTTGGCAATACTGTCTTCTATTTGCATTAAAGACACACCCTCATTGTATTTCTGCAGGTAGTAGAGCAGACCACTTTGATCAGGAGCTCTATTTAAATGAGTCCAATAAAAACTGACAATTTGATCTTCGACACTCTGCTCAGAGGGCTGGCTGACCACACAGAGGTTGCCCACCTGAGTAAAGCCTGGGTCACATCTCCTGACTCGACACTCACTCCATTCTGAGCCTGTGAGATTGCAAAACTGGAGTCCAGATCCGTTGGTCACAGGGCAAGATTGACTGGAGCCAGGGCTGCACAGCTGCGGCGGCGGAGTGGCGTCCGGTGGAGGATTGGGGTCGGGATCATTTTGGCCGACTTCGCAGGTGGTGCTAATGGGAGCGCGCTCAGGCCGCGTGACACCAGTCGCAACTGCCTGCCCCTGTTCACATTTGAGCTGAGCCTCAACGATGTGGGTTGCAGAGCCCTGGCTTCCATCAGGACATATATAGTCGTGGGTGCTTGTTTGATCTGAGATTTCAAACCAAAGTTCGCCGTCGGCATACTCCCCGCAGGAGGAGTCAACTCCCTGTGAGCCTTGATTGGAGAGCACACTTGGAGAATTGCTGGATTCACAGCCAGAAAGCCAAGCCAAAGCGACACCAACTAGGCATAGATTGCGGATTGAGTGAAAATTTAAAGTCATAAATAGCCCCTCCCTTATTCAAAGATGGAGTGGCAAAAATTGTTCCTACTTTAACTCACTGACTTTACTTGATTCAAGGTGGGAGTGAATGTCTGCTTTAAACAGGGTCTGTCTAAAACTTAGACAGTATTTTTTGTCATTGCAGAGCTTCTGGGAGTAGCCCACCTAGATGTGATGCGAAAAAACTCACTCGCCACGGCGAGCCCCAGCACCACGGCAGGGGCTGTGGGAAGAGTGGGCCAGAGCAGGGAGGCAAGGAAGCCTGAGGTGGAGCCAAGAAGAGTGGCGAGAGTCAGGCGCAGCTGGTAGCCTTGGTGGGTCAGGTCCTGGCGCCGGGCCAGAAGGCTTGGGGCAATAAAGAGTCCTCCTAGGGTAAAGAGCAGGCCCAAGTACTGAATCGACAGACTGATCAAAAGCAGTGCAAGGAGAGTGAAGCTCCACGAGGGGGTTTGACTGGGGCCGAGTACAGCCAGATTGAAGCTCTGCCTGAGCCAGAGGCGACGCCAGTAAAAAAGAGCTCCCAGGCTTAAAAAACTCAATAGGCCTGCACTTAAAGCTTCTCGATCCGAGAGGGTGGCCAGGTCCCCAAAGTAAATGGCACTCATATGGGTCTCCAGGTGAGGGGACAAGGAGGCGGTCACATGGCTTAAGGCCATCAGCAGGGCAAAGGCCATGAGCAAGGAGGCCGGAGCCAGAGAGGGGTTTTGCCTCCAGCGCAGCTTTTCACTCCAGAGATAACTTAAGCCCGCCACTATGAGACCAAAGAGGAGAGGCCAAAGTCCGGACTCCAGCTCCGAGCTGTACCCCAAAGAAGCATGGCCATGGCCGTGGGTGGAGTCGTGGCCATAGTCATGGCCAGCTCCGTGGCTGTGCCACAGCACATTCAGGGCAATGCCCAACAGCACTCCCAACGAAGAACCTTGGGACACCACCAGAGTCTGCAGACTCTGGCCTCTGGCCATCAGGTGCATTCCCACCAAAGCCAAGGCGAGGGCCAGGAGGGGAGTGGTCAGCAAAGTCCACTTGTAAATGTTCAGCAGGTGAATGAGCTGCGACCCGTCACTCATGCCTTCACCTTCTTTAAACGCAGCTCTCCACTCAATGCAGAGGGCACTTCCCAGTCATTGTGACAGCTGATCAGAGCGGCCACTCCCTGGCCCCGTTTGATCTGCCACTGGAGCAGTTGATGGGCGGCAAAGAGGCTTCTCTCATCTAAGTGATTGAAGGGCTCATCCAACAATAGAAGTTTCCCCTCTGGCTGTTGCAGGCTCTTGAGTAAGAGGAGGCGTTGGCGCTCTCCTCCACTGGCTCCAGCCCATGGACGCTTTAGTAGCTCAGGGGTAATCAACTTGAGCTCAAGAGCCTTGGCCGTCAAAGTAGAGTCCTTAGGGACTTCTAGGCCCAAGACTTCTCCTAAGGTGATGGGCCAGGCCAAGTGGGGCTGAGTGATCTGGGGCAAGTAGACTTTCTCACTGGGGCAAAGGGGGCCGTCCAACTGGCCGGTGAAGTAGGGGTGAATTCCGAGGAAAATTTTGAGAAGAGTGCTTTTTCCCACTCCATTGGGCCCCCGCAGAACCCAGAGCTCTCCAGGTCTTAGGCTCCAATCAATGGCCTCAAAGAGAGGCTCGCCCAAAGGAGTCTGTCCCTGCAGCTGCTGAACTTTGAGCAGAGCGGAGGGAGTGGGAGTGGTCTGAATAGTGGTCTGAGTGGGACTTTGAGTCTCAGTGGTCACGGCGGGCTTGGACTCCCTGCTCGGAATCTTTTGTTCCCAAAGCCAGGATCAACTGATCGGCCAAGTGATGCTGAAGCCGAGCAATAGTCGCCAGCTCGGGATGAGAGGGCTTAATGCTCAGAGGGAGCCTCAACACCTTGACTCCAGAGAGCTGCTCAAAGCGCCTGAGAGTTCGTCTCGGGCTTGAGGGGTTGGCCAAGGCCAGGCGCACAGAGTTTTCTCGGGCTCTCTGGGCCACCTGAGCCAAGTGGGCTGCTGAGGGGGCCACTCCGGGCTTCTCCTCAATGGAGCCAAGAGAGGGGATATTGTAGAGGCGCAAAAAGTAAGTGAACTCCTGGTGGTACTCGATCACCAGAGGGGCCGCACCTGAGGTCTTCAGTACTTGGAGCTTTTCGCGGACAGCCTCTTCTAATTTTACCATGGACTGCACAAAGTCTTTTTGTCGACTTTCAAACTCAGACTGCCACTCAGGCCGGAGGCCCACCATCACGCGCAAAACCTCCTCAGAGGCCTGAGCCATGGAGCGGGGGCTCAAGTTAAAGTGGGGGTTGCCGTGGGGGTGAAGGTCACCCATAGAGCGATCAATGGGACCCGAGGGGACATCAAGGGCCCGCACAGAGCGACCGGCTTCGCAAAAGCCAGGCCCTCCGCGCTGAATGGAGCGATTGCCCGAGCGGCTCAAGACCCGAGGCAACCAGCCCACCTCCAGATCAAGACCCATGGAACAGAGCAGATCCGCCCGACTGGCCTGAGCCACAAAGTCGGGGCGGGCATCCACATAGTGGGGATCTTCGTGTCCGGTGAGGAGGCTCTGCACTTGAACTCGCTCGCCCCCAATGGTCTGGATAATTTCAGCCAAGTCCGGCAGAGTGGTGAGGGCCCTAAGAGCTGAGGGCGTCTGTGAGAGGCTCTCCTTGGCAGAAACTGCGGGGCCAGCGAGGAGAAGGGCCCCGCTGAGGCCAATGGCTCCGGCCAGGCCAAGTATCCCTGCTAAACTAAGGGCCCTTGCCAGGCCAAGGGCCCAAGTTAAAACTTTCGGTTGGGTTTCTGATGGCCAGTATTTAAAATTCATGGGCGGGATGATCTCCTAAAATAAAAGTGAGTTGCAGCTGCAGCTCTTGATGGCGACGATCGGACTCGCCTTGAGCGGTTCTTAAGTCGTAGGCATAGGCCAAGCGAAAGAGGGCAAACTCGCTGTGGCGAAAGGTCAAAGTGGGAATGAAGGTCACATCAAGGTTTTCTTGTCTTTCTCCCGTGGTCACAAAGCGGCGGCTCAGGTCACTAAACAGATCCAGGCGCAGACCTGCCGACCACTGTTCATCCAGTCCGTATTCGGGAAAAAAGTAGGCGCCCACTCTCTCGCGAGTTTCTGTCACTTGGGGGTTAATTCTCTCATACCAGAGTTCACTTTGCAGATGGTATTTGAGCACTCGGCCCTGGCGCCATTTGTAAGTGGCATCCAAGCCCACAAGGCTTCGGCGAAGGCCCGAGTTCTCCACATGGCCCACATAGGTGGTTCCCAGCAGCAGGCCCTGACCTCGCCCCAAATCCACAAAAAAGTTGGGGTGAAGATAATGGATGGGCATTTGTGGTCTTAAGCCCTTAGTGTGAGTGTGGCCCCAGTTGTAGCCACGGGTGACCCCTAAGGTGAGCTCAACAAACTGAGAGCCGGGGAGCAAATAGGAGATCTCGACTCCTGTGTCTGCCACGGCCTCGAAGTCTAAAAATTCCCTATGTACTCGGGGAGTGGAGAGAAAGGGCCAGTCGTGCTGGTGAAACTGATTGAGTCGGCCAATATTGAGAAAAAAGTGTCCCACTTTCACCTGGCTGCGGGGCAGCCAGCGGGAGGAGGATAAAAAGGCCTCATGGACCTCAAACATATATTGGCCTTGATACTCATGGGCGGCTAAGGTGAGCCGCCCATCAAAGCGGTGGTCCACGGCCCCATAGAGCATAAGCTCAGCCGAGCGCAGCCACAGGTGATCTTCCTCGGTGACAAAGTCAGCGGCCAAAGAGGTCTTTAAGTGCTCCTCCCAAGCGCGGGGCTCACCTGCCCGGCTTAAGTGAGGAAGCCAGAGAAGGCAGAAGACTAAACATGATTTGATTAAAAGAGGGCTTCCTCTATTCATACTTCAGTGTCCCGCCAAGGGGGGGCCAAAGTTGGCCCCAGTGACTCGAGCTCCATCCAGCCGCAAGCCCCAAAAGCGGCCCTGCCCATTGCCGGGGGAGCTCTGAGGGTAGTTGTTTTCCAAATCATAGGTGTGCTCGCCAGAATCAAATAAATGGTTTTGTGATGTTTGCCTCTGCGGATCCCTCAAGCCCTGCCAAATAATGACATGGGCTGCTGGTGTTTCGTTGTTGTGCACATCGAGGGTAAAGATTTGGGGCATTTTGGCCTGCAAGGAAGAAAAGAAACCAGGAGCGCGCCGGTGATTTTTGTTCTCTAGGGGCCCAGACCAATTTTGCTCCACCGCACCGCTGCGGGCCAGGACCCTGAGCTCCTCTCCTTGTCTTTGCCACTCCAGCTCGAAGCCATGTTTCAGTTCTCTATCAGCAAAAGTGACCAAGGTGACAGATCCCCCCTCTTCCAGTTCAAAGCTCAGTTCAAAGCTGTGCTGGCTTTGCACTTGTTCAAGGGGGCAGAGAAAGAGCAGTTCACCAAAGCCCTCCACGGAATGTTGAGGGCCTGGGGTCGAATCCAGAGAGGAAAAGCTCAAACGGCTCTCCTGTCCAGAGGCGATGATCTCTTTCACCTGACAGGCCCCCATTTTGTAGCTGGCTCCCTCTTCAAAAGCCAGGTCGGGATTGTGTCCACCCCCGCAGCCGGTCAGAATTGAGATCCCCAGTCCAAGACGGATCAAATTGACCCCCCATCGGGAGAGGTCACTGAGAGGGTGGACTCTGTGCTTTAGAGCTTTCAACTCGCTTCTCCTTATCACTGGGCGGGAATAGTTTCGGGGATGGCACCGGGGCCTTGGCTGCGGCGTCTATGACAGTCAATATGGCGGCCGTGGTAGTGGCAAAGATAGTGGCGCAGCATCCCCTGGCCCGTTTGATCTTGTAGGGCAAAGCTGGCAAACATATCTTTTCCGT
>SKYF01000130.1 GCA_007128005.1 Bdellovibrionales bacterium | reverse complement strand
GGCCACAACTCCAAGTAGGTCAAACACAAAAGCGGGGCTGCAAGGGTCTTTCCTGACTCATCCACCTCGACAACTTGGACGAACCCGTTTTGAGCTCGTATGTATGTTGTGACCGTATCCAAAAAAAATTCGTTCTTTGATCTCTGAAGACGACTGTCTATTTGATCTGCAGATAGAGATCCTGAGTCCAGATTTTGACCCGGTCGCAAGAGGCGAACCCTTTCATCTGTCTCCAATCGCGATACAGGGGTGGCCAACATCCAAGCTAAAACCAATAGCAAGGCGGCACTCGCTACAAAAATCAGGCGTTTTTTTTGCAAACCCTGTTCTACGACCTCCTCATAAGGCTGAAGCTCAATGACATCCGAATCAGAGGAAGAGGGCCTCTTGCCTCTGGAAGGCCTAGTCCCCTTCCTATTTTCCTTCTTCCTTTCCTTCCTTTCGTCTCGCTGCTGGGTCGTGGTCGATCTTTCAGATGATGATTCCCTCGTTGAGGTCTGCCGAGTCTCATTGACTTGGCGAGCCCGACCCTTGGTCATAACTGGGGTGGGCTCATCCATATCACCTTCTCTTTCAGCCCCCCTTGGGCTGGGCGTGACCTCCCGAGTGAGAGCCTCTAGCAGCTGATCATAGAATCCCGGATCCTTTGAGATCGGCTTCCAACTTCCCTCCGGGTAAAGACATATCTCCTCTTGTCCTGAAAATTCCCCTCGGGAAATCTTACGAGAAATCTCCTCCCGAGTGAAAGGTCCCGAAATATGATCCTGCTGATCTTTCACTAGCCAAGTTTTTCCCAAAACACAGCCCTCCCGGTGGTTCCAGCTTGGTATCCGGAACCATTTTGGCTCTAAAACTATAAATTACTAAAATTACTTAACTTTGTGGACCTAATTAAATCCTCGGTTCCAAAACAGGACTCAAGTGGGGATTGAACTCAATTCTACAGACCTTTGGCTGTTGGCACTTGTTTTGCTAGGTAAGGGGTGTTCTCTGAAATTATTGGGAGTTTACTAGTGGTCAGTCGCTTGTTCATTGTAGTTTATATTTTGATCGTGCTGCTGATCTCTGGCTTTGCAAAAGGTCTCCCCGTAGAGAGAACAGAGAGCTTGGCATTACCCCCCCAACCCCCTATGCCAATCTCTTTTTTTGAGCCCTAATTTGGCCCCCTCCAAATTAGGGCTTTTCTTTTTTTAATTCTCTTACTTTTCCCTGCTGATACTTGCTCCCAGTTGAGCCAGTTTATTCTCCAATTTTTCATAGCCTCTATCCAGATGATAGATTCTATTCACCACTGTTTCGCCTTGCGCCACCAGCCCCGCTAAAACCAAGCAGGCACTTGCTCGCAAATCAGTGGCCATGACTGGTGCGCCCTTTAGGAGAGATGGCCCCCGCACTACAGCCACTCGGGTCTTGGGGGTGATGTCTGCGTTCAGACGAACAAGCTCTTGGACATGCATAAACCTATTTTCAAAAATCGTCTCTGTTATCAAACTTGTTCCCTGGGCCTGGGTCATCAAAACCATAAACTGAGCTTGAAGGTCCGTGGGAAAACCTGGGTGAGGAGAGGTTATAATATCCACAGCACTCCAGGTTTTTGGAGATTCAAGGCGAATTTGAGACTCACTTGTACTCAAGCCAAAGCCACTGTCTGCCAACTTAGAAAGCAGAGCTTCTAAATCTGTGGGTTGGCATTGAGTCACTGTGACATCCCCTCCCGTAATGGCTCCGGCTATAAGTAGCGTGCCGACCTCTATACGGTCAGGGATAATTCGATGCTCTGGAGCGGGCTGTAGCTCACTGACCCCTTCAACTTCAATAATACTTTGTCCAGCCCCTTGAATTCTCGCCCCCATTTTATTCAGATAATTGGCCAGATCCACAATCTCCGGCTCTTTAGCAGCATTTTCAATGATAGTCTTTCCCTTCGCCAAACTTGCAGCCATAAGTAAGTTCTCAGTTCCCCCTACCGTGGGAGCTTCAAACAAAATCCGGCCCCCTTGAAGGTTTTTGGTCTCAGCAATGACATAACCCTCTTCCAGTCGGCTTTCACAGTTCAGAGCCTTAAGACCCTCGAGATGTAGATTTATAGGCCGAGTTCCAATGGCACATCCCCCAGGCAAACTCACTCGAGCCTTTCCATAACGAGCCAGTAGGGGACCCAAAACCAAAATGCTTGCTCGCATTTTTCGCACTATATCGTAAGGTGCCAAGGTCTCCCCTGAAGACCTGACATCTACGCTGAGACTGTTGGGACCCACCCACTGAATTTGACAACCCAGATGAGTCAACAACTCTACACAGGACTCTATATCTCTCAAGCGGGGGACATTGTGAAATAGGTGCTTCCCCTCAGCCAAGAGACTGGCAAACAAGATGGGCAAGGCTGAATTCTTGGACCCACTGGCTTGGACTTGGCCTTTAAGCCTAACGCCAGAACAAATTCTCATGCTATCCATTGGTCCTCTCCTCTCTTTTAATCTTACAGATTCTATCCACTCCCGAATAATCCTTTAGAAAGCTAACTTGCAGTTGCTGTGGCCACTCTTGGCAGAGCCAGGATTCAAGCCCTGGCCTCTGACCAGACCCTATTTCAAGGAGATAAACTCCTGTTTTACTAAGCTGAGCTAGTGCACAGTTACTAAACTCCTTAATAGCGGCAAAGCCTTTCTCAGGAGCAAATAAAGCTTCATAGGGTTCAAAAAGGCGCACGCCCGACTCCACATCAGGATCTTCTGGGTCAATGTAGGGAGGATTCGCCACTACCAAATCAAAGGCACCAGAGGGGCTGTTCTGCGCAAAACTCTCAACACTTCCCAAAAACCAGTCCACTCTATTAGTTAACTGCAACTTCTGGGCATTTTTCTGGGCAAATTCCATCGCCTTGGAACTAATGTCTACAGCCGTCAAAGAGCTACCCGGCAATTCCAACAACAGGCTGAGGCCAATGCACCCACTTCCACAACCTAAATCCAAGATTTTTGGAGGCGAGGACCAAAATTCTTTAAGACCCCAATCCACCAACAACTCCGTCTCTGGACGGGGCACCAAAACACCCGGACCCACTTCAAAACGACTCTTATAGAAGTCTCGATAACCAAGTATATAGGCCACCGACTCTCCCCTTTTTCTTCTCGCAGCAAGGTTTTCAATAAGAGTCAGCTGATTGAGGCTTAGATTCGTTTGATCACCATCATGTTTTGAATAGAGTTGATAGGTCTCACAGTTAAGAACCTGGGCCAGAATCAGTTCTGCATCTCGACGGGGAGAAGAACTTCCTGAGTCAGCAAACTCGCGGGTCAGTTTGTTAAGGCAGTCCAAAACCATTATATTTCACTTTGATGCTTCAGAGATTCTGCCTGGTAGTGGGCTACAATTGGGTCAATCAGATGGGTAAAGTCACCTGTCATAACTTCATTGAGCTGGTGGATAGTCAACCCAATCCGGTGGTCTGTAATCCTCGTTTGAGGAAAATTGTAGGTACGGATGCGCTCAGAGCGATCGCCTGTACCTATCTGGGCAAGTCGAGTGCTTGAGGCCTCTTTTTGTGCCTTTTCCTCTTCTATAGCCAAAAGCCGTGAATAGAGAACTTTTAAGGCGGTTTCCTTATTAGAGTGTTGGGACTTGCCCTCTTGACAGGTGACAATCAGACCCGTGGGAATGTGTGTAACCCTCACTGCGGAGTCGGTAGTATTTACGGACTGCCCTCCCGACCCGCTGGAACGGTAGACATCTATTCTAAGATCATTGGGGTTGACCTTAATATCAACCGCTTCTGCCTCAGGCAATACCGCCACCGTAACTGTTGAAGTGTGGACACGCCCCTGGGTCTCAGTCTTTGGGACTCTTTGCACCCGATGCACACCACTTTCAAATTTCATCTGACTGAAAACTCTATCCCCAGAAATACTTGCTATCACCTCACGACAACCGCCGGCGTTGCCCGGCGAATAGCTGACTACATTCACCTTCCAGTTTTTTGAGTTTGCAAAGTGAGTGTAGGCGCGAAAGAGCTCATCGGCAAACAAGGACGCCTCATCTCCTCCTGCTCCCGAACGAATCTCCAGAATCACACTTTTTTCATCGGCTGGATCTTTAGGTAAAAGCAAGATTTTGAGCTGCTGCACCAACTCCTCTTTCTGCAGCTCCAGGGCCTTCAGGTCATCCTTAGCCATCTGACGAATTTCTGTATCTTTTTCTGTCTCTAATAGGTCTTCGCTGCCCTTGATCTCCTTTTGCACATGGAGGTAATTTCGATAGGCTGCAACTAAAGGCTCTAAGTCTGCTAGTTCCTTCATAAGGTTACGATATTTTTTTTGATTTTGGGTGACTTCAGGGTCTTGAAGCTCCTGCTGAAGCCTCTCGTAACGTTTTTCTACCTGATCGAGTTTTCCAAACATATTTTTCTTTACAACGTTTTAAGGGTTATGATACCCATTGGAGTTCAGTTTTTGTAAAAATCACAAAATTGTTTCTGGTAAAAAGAACAAGTTATCCACAACGATATCCACAGGATTTTTGCGCTGTGGGTCATTTTGTTTTTTTAACTTACACTACCTTAACAGAATAAATTTAGTTAGTTTTTTCAAGAACTTACTAACTACTCATCGAATTCAAAAACTCCGTGTTTGACTTGGCATGTTGAAGTTTATCCAAGAGAAACTCCATGCTATCCACAACGTTCATCGGAGATAACACTTTGCGCAAAATCCACAGCCTATTGAGGTCGCTTTTATCAATCAAAAGATCCTCTTTTCTCGTCCCCGACTTATTGATGTCCATGCAGGGAAAAATTCGCTTCTCCATGAGCTTACGGTCCAAATGGATCTCTGAGTTGCCCGTGCCCTTAAACTCCTCAAAAATAACCTCGTCCATTCGAGAACCTGTATCAACAAGAGCTGTGGCAATGATGGTTAGACTTCCTCCCTCCTCAATATTACGTGCTGCACCAAAGAATCTTTTGGGTTTATGAAGTGCATTGGAGTCCACTCCACCTGATAGAATCTTCCCTGAGGGAGGCACAACTGTATTGTAAGCTCTGGCCAAGCGCGTAATTGAGTCTAAAAGGATCACCACATCGTGCTTATGCTCGACCAAGCGCTTCGCCTTTTCTATAACCATTTCTGCCACTTGAACGTGTCTCGTGGGAGGTTCATCAAAGGTTGAGCTAATGACCTCTCCTTTTACGCTTCTCAGCATATCGGTCACTTCCTCTGGTCTTTCATCTATCAGAAGAACAATCAAAGTGACCTCTGGATGGTTTTTAGCAATCGCATTGGCAATATTCTGCATCAGAACCGTTTTACCCGTTCTTGGAGGAGCCACGATCAAAGCCCGTTGTCCCTTACCCAAAGGAGCCATAAGATCTACGACTCTGGTGGTGTACTCTCCAGGGGAGTACTCTAAGTTAAGACGTTGCTCAGGATACAAGGGCGTGAGGTTATCGAATAGAATCTTATGCTTCGAGTTCTCCAGTGGTTCGTGATTCAGAGTATCCACCTTAAGCAGAGCAAAGTATCTTTCTCCGTCTTTTGGAGGGCGAACCGTCCCACTGACCGTGTCCCCAGTTCTCAGTCCAAAACGACGAATCTGCGAAGGGCTCACATAGATATCATCAGGACCCGGCAAATAATTGTAGTCTGGTGACCTTAAAAAGCCGTAACCATCTGGCAGAATCTCCAAAACACCATTTCCAAAAATATCACCTAACTGAGCAGCTCTTTTAAGGATTTCAAAAACCATATCCTGGCGACGTAGCCCAGCTGGATTTTCAATTTTTAGCTTCTCAGCAAGTGCCGTCAGCTCTCTAATATCCTTGGTTCTGAGATTTTTAGAGCTGAGATCCTTTCTCTCCTCCTCAGTTAAATTGATATCTGAGAGATCGACCTCTTGCTGAACCAGATCCTCTAGAGCTTCATCCTGGGGCAGGTGATTGCCTTGACCTCCACCCCTATTTCCCCCTCCGGCTTGGACGTTGCCATTTTGCCCATGGCGATTGTGACGATGGGAGCCTGACTTAAAATTCCTCTGACGTCTTCCCTCTTTGCCTCCACCGCGACGCCCACCGCGCTCTTGGGACCGCTGTTCCTGACGCCCTGACCTCTCTGCTCTTTCTCCACTGGACTTAACACCTGCTGGATGACTAGATGCACCCCCATCTTGACTTGGTGAATCCTTTTTAGCTTCGCCAACATCCCCCGCGCTCTCTGAAGAGGCTCCAGCCCCTTCTTCTTTTGTGTCTTTAGAAAACATCGGTTCCTCGTTTTTTTGATTTTGAGAGGTTTTCAATTGCTCCCAGGCATATCTCTCTCAAGTTTAATTTTTGACCCATATTTTTTTTGATTTGCTGTTAAGAACTCTAAGTTATAAAAATTCCTGGAGTTAAATAAATCCCAGAGGCTCTCTTTAATTTAGCTATTCAATTCATTTATCTGGGAATATCAGGACTAAGGCCTATTTCAAGCTACAAATCCTAGTTTCTAAAGCCTACTTGTCTTTAATTCTCAAATCAAGCCCCTTTTGCGGCCTCTTTTTTACAATCGTCTCAGAGCGAGACATAAATCTTATAAAATCTTAAATTTCATGAAAAAAATCAGCAAATTAGAACTTTGCCCTTCAGAAGTTTGAAAACTCTACCGATAGATC
>SKYF01000139.1 GCA_007128005.1 Bdellovibrionales bacterium | reverse complement strand
CTGGTGCCAGTGCTTGCGTGGCTGCCCAACGGCCTTTGAATTCATCAATTTCCGCGATGAAGTTGGTAATTTCTGTCGGTATTAAGTCTAGCTTAGGCGCTCTCATACACCCATAAATATATCCATAAATACCCACAAAGTCCAATAATATGGCTATTTATGGGTGAAAAAATGGGTGAAGATGGGTTGGATTAAAAATTTGGGGTGACCGACGGGGCTTGAACCCGCGACAACCGGAATCACAATCCGGTGCTCTACCAACTGAGCTACGGCCACCATAAGTCAGGCTTGAAGGCCTAAGTTATAGAAGATTTTCGCTCTCTGGCAACGAAAAAAATATCCATTGAAGGAATTAGGAATTCGATCCGGAGACCTCCTTGAGCCGGCTTAAAGGCATGAGGAGGCGAAGCAGCCTGAGCTCGGTGTGAAACTCTGGTGGGATCAGATCCTCTACTGCCAGGGAGGTCGAAGAGGCCTTTGTCTTTTGGCCCAGCTGGGCCCTCCAGTCGGCGGGAAGCCCTATCAAGCCCACCAAACTTGGTATCCCTAAGGGGCTGAGCAGATACCAGCTTCTTTTGCCGGACTGTGGACAAGCGCTTACCAACTCATCCAAGGACCAGGCCGCAGCCATAGAGAGCTCAAAGTCACGGTGAAAGAACTCAAAGCCCTCCCGCCCCTTGTTGCCAAAGGTCTCCGTAAAGAGATGGGTCTGCCAGGCCGTCTTTAGACGGGCCACGTCAAAAGCGAATACCACACCACTTGGGGATGTCACCCGGTCCAACTGGGCAAGGGCTTGGGCCAAAGCGCTTTGGTCGGGCAGATGATGCAGGCAGTTCATAGCCAGGGTCAAATCCAAGCCGTTTTCAGCGAAGTGATTCAGCTCGGTCATATCGTCCCTAAGAACCTTTGCCTCGGGAACGTTCTTTTGCAGCTTCTCCAGCATGGGGGCCGACAGATCCACGCCATATAGCTCCTGGCAGTTCAAGTGATCCTTGATGAGCTTGGTAAACTGGCCCGGTCCACAGCAGATATCTGCCACCCTTAAGGCCTCTCCCTCTGGAACCAGACGATAAATCAAACCCAAACAAAAGACATAAATGGCCGACATGGAGCTTTCCATCACCCTGTCATAGTCCTCCACTTGAGAGGTCTCGTCAGAGACTTGAGGCTCCGGCACTCTCTCAAGACGATGCCTAGGGGTGAGTCGGTCCCCAATCAATAAGATGAGCGTCACCCCAAATTTCTTCAGATGACTTAAAATCTCTAACATCCGCTGCCCCTTTCTTCTGTCACCTAGGCAAAGTCGACCACCTCAGTGTAGCCACAGCCCTTCAATGCTGGGAAGCCTGGACTGCCACTGGACAACAGGTAGTGGTTCAAATACCTTGAACCACCATGGAATCACTGAGGTCCTACTTAAAGCAAAGATTAAAACAGAGGCAGCAAGTCAACGGAGCTTACTCAGTTCGAGCTTTTGCAAGGGACTTGAATGTGGACCACGGAACTCTGTCGCAGATCCTCACCGGCAAAAGGAAGATTTCTCGCAGGAACTTCCAAAAGCTGGCCGAGGCTCTAGAGCTGAGCCCAGAGCTGGTGGCCCGCCTCCAAATGGAGGTGGATCTTGGCCTGGAGAGCTACTCAACCCTGGAAGAAGAGGCTCTTGCCGAGCTCGGCCACTGGTCCATGAGTGCTCTTTGTGAACTGATGAGACTGCCTGGCTTTATCTCAGACCCTCGGTGGATGGCCGAACAGCTAGAGGTCAGTGAATCTGAAATTGAAAGTGCCCTGAGAGCTCTTTCCCAGACTGGGCAGATTCGCTTGCACAAGGGTCGCTGGGAGCCGGTTGAAATGAACACCACAACTTTGAGTGGAACCCACTTAAAGAATCTCAATCTGGCTGAAGTTGTCAGGCGAGGCCAACGGGGCTTTATGGAAAAGCAACTCAAGGCCTTCGAAGAAAAGCCTCTTCATGAAATGAGCCACTACGGGCTGACTGTGGCCGTGGACACCGATAGGCTGCCCGAGTTCAGAGAGAAATTTGTTCAGTTTCTAAGGGAGTTCTCGACCCAGACTGAATCTGCCAGCGCCGAGCCCAAGGCCGTTTACCGACTCAACTTGTCTTTTTTCCCCGTCAGCAAAACCTGCTCCGATTCCCACAACTTGGCAAACTTTAAAAAGACGGAGTAAGAGGCTCCCACTGAGATAATAAAGCCCGGCAGACCATCGCGAAAACCACCTTTCAGTAGGTAGGTCTCAAAAAACTTAGACCAGGGCTTAAGCAGCAATTTCAAGAGAGAGAAGGACTTGCCTCTTTGTCTGAGATCCTCAGCCCCCAGCGAGGAGTACTCGTTGTTGGTTTGCACCTGATCGCTCAGGTCTTTAAAGACATAGTGGTGAATGTCTCCTCTGAGTCTTTGAACTCTCTCCGCTCGCACCCGCTCGTGGACCATCCCTCCAGACCACTGGGCTCTGCCGCGATGAAAGAGCCTCAGTTGTCGATCAGGGTACCAGCCCCCATGACGGATCCAGCGGCCCATATGAAAAGACAGCCTGGGCATCTCAAAGCCGTCCACACCCGACAAGTCAGAGCCCTCAGAAAACTCAAGCGCTCGGATCTCTTCGGCCAACTCGGGGCTTAGAGCCTCATCCGCATCCAGGGAGAGAACCCAGTCCTGCTCTGCCAGCTCAGTGGCCCTCACCTTTTGCTTAAAGTAGCCCCGCCAAGGTTCCACAATCACTCTGGCTCCTAGACCTTTTGCGAGCTCCACCGTCTGATCCGTACTGCCACTGTCCAGAACCAGGATGTCGGAAACAAAAGGGGCAGATGCAATGCATCGCGCTATATTGCTTTCTTCATTTAAAGTGATAATCACCAGGGATATGGGTCGCTTTTCCATAAGTACTTTTTGATGACCTAAACGACCCTGCTTGTCAAACTCCACTCAAGGCCTTTATACTGCGGGCCGTTTTTGGCTGGACGTTTGGCTGAAAGGGGTCAAATTATGAAATCCTCCCGGTTATCGGTCTACTTGCTTTTTATTATGGCCTCCTTGGTTGGGTTGAGTTTCAACTCCCCTCAGGCCCGGGCTCTGTACTCCACCATGGACACAGGAGATCTTCTTGAGTTTGGTCATTACCAGGCCCAGGTTTCAAGCCAGTTTATGACTCAACACAGCTCTGGGATGAACCTGGTGGGCCGTTTTGACACTTATTTTGACGATGACGCCAACCTGAGAGCGCTGATCGGATTTGGAGAGACGGATTTTCAGCTAGGGGCCTTTGTCAAATGGATGCCGATTCCAGATTTTCAAAGACAACCCGCCATGGGGCTACTGATGGGCTTGCTCTATGCCAGGGATGGAGATAGCGACGAGCTGGGCTTGCGCTTTCATCCTCTGATGAGCAAAAATTTTTCGGCTGACTTTGGGGATTTGACCCCCTTTGCCTCTCTGCCCTTTGGCTTGAGGAGCAGGGAGGGGCGCATAGACTTTCCTCTGCAGCTGGTGGTGGGCTCTGATGTGCGCCCCTACCAATTTGACCATATTTCAATTCGCTTCGAGCTGGGCTTCAATCTGGCCGAGGCTTTTTCCTATGTGAGCCTCGGCCTAGTTATTCAGATTGATGGGGCAAAAGGACTTCAGTTTACGTCCTTGTAGTCGGCATCAATCACATCGTCATCGCCACCCTTTGATGAGCCCGAGGCCTCAGAGGACTCGCCACCAGTGCCATTGTCACCAGAGGCTGAGCTCGCTCCGCCTTCAGCCTTTTTGCTGTAGAGAGCTTGAGAGAGGGCATGGCTGGCCTGGTTGAGCTTGTCTCCTGCCTCTTTCAGTTCCTCAGCACTGGCCGTGGTGTTGGCCAGCACCGACTTGGCCTCACTGAGGGCTGAGTCCACAGGACCCGTCTCCGCTTCAGAGAGCTGAGCTCGGTTCTCATTGACCAGCTTCTCCACCTGATAGACCACACTGTCCAGATTGTTGCGCTGGGTGATGATCTCTTTTTTCCGCTTGTCATCTTCTGCGTGCAGTTCGGCGTCCTTGACCATTTTATTGATCTCATCTTCATTCAAGCCGGACTTGGCAGTGATCTTGATCGCCTGCTCTTTTCCTGTGCCCAAGTCCTTGGCTGAAACGCTCATAATGCCGTTGGCATCAATATCAAAGGTCACTTCAATCTGGGGCACTCCACGGGGGGCTGGGGGAATTCCCACCAGCTCAAAGCTGCCCAAGGACTTGTTGTCACCGGCCATCTCCCGCTCCCCTTGAAGGGCATGAACCGAGACGCTGGACTGATTGTCCGCGGCCGTGGAAAAGATCTGGGACTTGCGAGTGGGAATGGTGGTGTTGCGCTCAATCAGCTTGGTCATCACTCCCCCCAAGGTCTCAATCCCCAGGGATAGCGGCGTGACATCCAGGAGCAGCACATCTTTGACATCTCCGCCCAAAACTCCACCCTGAACGGCAGCTCCAACGGCCACCACCTCATCGGGGTTCACCGAGCGGTTGGGCTCCTTGCCAAAAAACTCCTTTACGGCCTTCTGGATGGCGGGAATTCGCGTGGAGCCACCCACCAAAACCACTTCGTCAATGTCTCTGACGGAAAGGCCTGCGTCCTTCAGGGCCTTTTGACAGGGCTCTAGGGAGCGCTTCACCAGATCTTCCGTGAGCTGCTCAAACTTGGAGCGGGTGAGCTTGATGTTTAAGTGCTTTGGCCCTGAGGAGTCCGCAGTGATAAAGGGCAAGTTGACTTCAGTCTCCTGAGTGGAGCTGAGTTCAATCTTGGCCTTCTCAGCTCCCTCTTTCAGCCGCTGCAGAGCCATCTTGTCATTGCGCAAATCTATACCCTGATCTTTTTTAAACTCATCAATCAGCCACTGGAGAATGGCCGTGTCGAAGTTGTCCCCCCCTAAGTGGGTGTCCCCATTGGTGGACTTGACCTCAACCACGCTGCCGCCCCCATCATTGCTGCCCACTTCCAAGATGGAAATATCAAAGGTTCCACCCCCAAAGTCGTAAATGGCAATTTTCTGGTCTGACTTTTTGTCCAATCCATAGGCCAAGGCCGCAGCTGTGGGCTCGTTGATAATCCGCTTCACTTCAAGGCCTGCAATTTTTCCCGCATCCTTTGTGGCCTGTCTTTGGGCATCGTTGAAGTAGGCTGGCACTGTGATCACAGCCTCCTTCACCTCATGGCCCAGATAGTCCTCGGCGGTCTTTTTCAGCTTGGCGAGAATCAGGGCTGAGATCTCCTCTGGAGTCACCTGTTTGCCCTGAATATCAAAGGCTGAGTCCGTACCTTTACCCACAACTTTGTAGGGGATCAGCTTGATCTCGTCTTGAACCTCTTCAATGCGTCGGCCGATAAAGCGCTTGGCGGAATAAATGGTGTTTTCAGGGTTGGTCACCGCCTGGCGTTTGGCCACTTGGCCCACGAGCTTTTCTCCATCTTTGGTAAAAGCAACCACCGAGGGCGTTGTGCGCGCTCCCTCTTCATTAACAATAACTTTGGGCTCACCGCCCTCCATCACAGCCACCACTGAGTTGGTTGTTCCTAAATCAATTCCAATAATTTTTCCCATAAGACCTCACTCCTTCGCTTATGCTCACATCTGGTCAAATAATTTAGATAATTTCCACTACAAAGTTAATGTGACTCCTAATCGGCCCGAGTCAAGGCTTCAAACTGCCAAAAAAGCCCTTTTTGGCCTCAAGAACTGCCTCACCTTTTTGACGCGCAATTTCTCTTAAGGCCTTCTCCTCATCCTTTTTGAGCTTCTTGGGCATCTTGACTCGCAGGTCAAAAATCAGATCTCCTTTGAGGCCCCGCCCTCCCCTTAAGGCCGGAACCCCTTCACCCTCCACCCGCAGGAGGTCTCCGTGGGAGGTCCCAGGCTCTACTTTGACTTTATGGGAGTCTAGCAGCCCCTCCACCTCAATTTCTGCCCCCAACAGGGCCTGCAGATAGGAGATTTCCAGAGGGGTGATCAAATGCAGGTCCTGACGAGCAAAGCGGGGGTGCTCCTTGACCCGAATCTCCACATAGAGATCCCCTGAGGGCCCTCCCAGTGAGCCCTCCTCCCCCTCACCGCTCAGGCGCAGTTGGGTCCCATTGTCGACCCCAGGGGGCACGTTCACCGCAAGCTCTCTGGGGTCCATCACCCGCCCCTGGCCGTGACAGACTTCACAGGGGTCCTTGATGATTTGCCCTGTCCCTCGACAGGTGGGACAGGTTGTGGCCATGGAAAAAAAGCCCTGCTGACGCACCACCTGCCCGTGGCCTCCACAGGTCCCACAGGTCTCAGGCTGAGTGCCCTTCTTCGCTCCGCTGCCCTCACAGGCCTTACAATTGCCCTCAACTTCAAATTTAATAGTCTTTTTAGCCCCTTGGACAACCTCCTTGAGATTGACTTCCAAGACATAGCGAAGATCCGCTCCGCGCCTGGCTCTGCGCCCCCGGCTGCGGCCCCGCCCCTGCTGGGCAGCTCCACCAAAAAAGTCCCCAAAGACATCCCCAAAGGCCTCAAAGATATCACTCACATCGTGAAAGCCCCCGGCTCCAGCTCCGCCAAAGCCCCCATTGACCCCAGCATGGCCAAAGCGGTCGTAGCGGGCCCTCTTTTCCTGGTTGCCCAGGACCTCATAGGCTTGGGCCGCCTCTTT
>SKYF01000011.1 GCA_007128005.1 Bdellovibrionales bacterium | reverse complement strand
TTCCCCGGGGCAGAATTGGTCCTCATGCACAGGGACAACTATCAAGACGAGATGGAAAAGATTCGCTCGGCTATCACCAAGTGAGTTCTAGAAGTGAGTTCTACTTGATTTCTTTGTGCAGGGTGTGGCGCTTGAGGTTGGGGTTGTACTTTTTCTTTTCCAAGCGCTCGGGGTGAGTCTGAGTGTTTTTCATGGTGGTGTAGCGAGAAGGGGGCTTGCCCTCTTTGCGCGCTTCGGTGCACTCCAATGTGATGATGCGAACTTTACCCTTCTTTTTGGCCATGGTGAAACCTCTCTTTGAAGTGCAAAGTTCTACTGAAAAAAGCCCCCAATGACCACTAAAAAAATTCCAAACTAAATAATTCGTCGCATTATTTTGGGTCTGGGGAGGTAAAATCCCGCACGGGATTGGTATTTCTGCTGGATCCACTCTCTCAAACTAAAGCTCCAGACCTCTTCTTGGGGCACTTTGGCCGACCAGGGACGCACCGCAGAGGCCTTGGCCCGTGCCTTTGGGCTTTTGTGGGCGATGGGGGAGCTTCGCTGAGGGGAGTTAGTGGGCCTTTCCAGGTCAGACAGTGATAGAGCCATGGGGAGGTCTCCTTTTCATCTCTTGGGTGAGTTTTTGGTGGGGCCCTAAGGGGCGCCAAGCCTGTTCCAAAATGGAGTTCATCTGCCGGGCGGCAGAGTGTCCGGGGCTGTACTCAGCCAGGCTCAGGTGCAGAGCTGTGGCCTCCTCACCCTGCAAGCTCTCCTGAATGGCCAGGGGCAGGCAGCCGGGAATGCGGTCCAAGTACCATTGATAGATGTCCTTGCTGAGTTTTCTGGTGGGAGACAGTCTTGAGGGGACATAGATCTGCTCAAAGTTCAGCTTCATCTCTTTGCGGAACTCCTCAACAAAACTCTTAAACATGCGGAAGTTCCTAAAGTTGTTGATTTTGCACTCAAGGGGGCTGATCAGCACATCAGAGGCCACAAGTGCGTTGGTGATCAGGTGGTTCCAGTTGGGCGAGCAATCCAGAACAATGAGCTCGTAGCCCATCTGACAGAAGGGCTCAATGACTTTTTCCTTCAGCCAATACTCGCGTCGGCTGCGGTGAGTGAGGTTTTGCTCCAGGGCCACCAGTTCCGGAGTTTCCGGGATAAAGTCCAGCTGAGGCAGGTCGCTGTGTTCGATCAGATGACTCAAGGGACTTTGGCCAGAGAAAAAGTCGTAGAGGCCCTGGGTCTGGTCCAGTCGCTTGAGGACGTCCTCAATGGGGCCCTCGTCGCCGCCCTTAGGGCCTTGGTAGCCCAAGGCCGAGGTGATATCACACTGCATATCCAGGCCAATCACCAGGGTTTTGATATTGTGGAGAGCGGCCAGGCGAGCCAAATTCAGGGCAAGAGAAGTCTTCAGCACACCACCCTTGGTGACAAAGATTGAGTAAACTAAGGGTTTTTCAGGGCGCTTGAGAAAGCCGATCTTCTCTCCCACCAGCCCAATGCTCTCAGGTGAAAAGCCCCAATGGCCGCGGGTGTGACCCTCTAGGTCCGTCTCCTTTTCCAGAGCAGGAAGCTGCCCGGTTTGGCTGGCTTCCTTCAGTTGAGCTGAGGTCCAGCAAAAATCGAAGTCTTCCGTCAGATAGAGCTTGCTGACCTTGTTGAGACTATAAAACATACCCCCTCCTTCTCCCATCCAAAGGCCTAATGACCTCTTCGAGTATCACCCTGCTCTCAAGTCTAGGTCAATCATTCGAGGGGAGAGTCCTTAGGCTTTTGTCCAAAACCTAACAGGGGGAGAGAAGGTGGGTGAGATTTTCTCTCAATATTTTTTAGAAGGGCTCCGACAAGAGGGACGTGAGTCAAGTACTGAGAAACTTTAAAATTCCAATTGCGATCAAGCTGGTGACCATCACCTCCATTCTGTTGGTGGCCACGGCGGGTCCCATTGCCTTTCAGGCCTCCAATCGCTTTGAGCAGATTGCCATTGATCGAGAGCGCTCGGCCAATATGGATCAGTCTCTAGCCAGAGCCAATGAGGTCGAGGGGCTGCTGTTGAGCTATATTGATAAGATCAAGATTGTGGCCTCCGTTCTCTTTGACCCCAACTTGAGCTCAGAGGACCGACAAAAAGCCCTGGCCCTGTCCTTTTATGAGGACAGAGATCTAGTGGCAGTTGAGGTCAAAGATCTCAACTCAGACCCTCAGCGCCCGCCTTTGCGCGTGGTCAATGAGGCCTATTTGCAGAACTACTCCTTGGATCAGCACTATATCGATCAGCTCAGGCGCAGGCAGGTGGAGCAGAATCTGTTCCCCTTTGCCACTGTTTTTGCCGAGCAGATTGAGGTGCGCAACTCGTCGATGCCTGAGGGGGCCCCACTGATCACCCTGGGGGTGCCCTTGGTGAAGGATGAGATGGGCGAGGTCTCCCACATTGCTCTGGCCGAAGTGCGCTTGGATCGCCTGCAGAGAGTTTTTGCCAATATCAACGAAAGAGAGATTTTCCTGGTGGACCGCCAAGGCAGCCTGCTGGCTCATCCCAACGAGGAGTGGGTGCTGTCTTTGGTGTCACTCAGCTCCTGGTCCATTGTGGGTTCGGCCTTGGCCTCAAGAGTGCGCCAAGGAGAGGAGAGGTTCCTTCATCCTCAAACCGGAGAGGCCTATCGGGGAGCCTATACGGGGACGGCCTTTGGGGTCTCCGTGGTGGCTGCCGTCTCTGAGGAAGTGATTTTAGAGGCCGCGCGCCAGGTGCGACGGGAAGCGATATACATTGCCGGTCGTATCCTGTCCGTGGCTTTATTTTTGATCTTTGTCTTCTCGATGTCGCTGACTGCACCCATTGAGAAGCTGGCCGATGTGACTCAGGAAGTGGCCAAGGGCAACTTCAACGTCAAATCCAATGTGCGCTCTTGGGACGAGGTGGGGGAGTTGGCCCGCTCTTTTGACCATATGATTGAGGGGCTTCAGGAAAGAGACAAGGTAAAAAACCTCTTCAACAAATTCCACGGCAGCTCCGTGACCGATGACCTGTTGAAGGGAGATGTGCAGCTGGGCGGAAGCCGCAAGGATGTCACCGTCTTTTTTTCTGATATTCGCGACTTTACCAAGTTTTCAGAGGGCCACACTCCAGAGGAAGTTGTGGATATGCTCAATGAGTACTTTCACATTATGGTGGGTATCATAAACCGCAACCAGGGCATTGTGGACAAGTTCATTGGCGATGCGATCATGGCTGTGTGGGGAGCCCCCAACGGAACTGAGCGCGATCCCCACAATGCAGTCAAGGCCTGTCTGGAGATGCGTCAGGCCCTGGCGGATCTCAACAAAGTTCGCGTTGAGCGAGGTCAAGTGCCCATCCGTATCGGAATGGGTCTGCACTCAGGAGATGCCATTTCGGGAACCATTGGCTCTGACGAGCGCATGGAGTACACGGTCATTGGGGACTCCGTCAACCAAGCCGCCCGAATTGAGGCCTCCACGAAGGCCTTTGGAACCGATCTCCTCCTCAGTCAGGCTGTGGTGGACCGGGCTGGGGCTGAATTCGTTATCGAAGAAGCCGGGCGGGCCGAAGTCAAAGGCAAGAGCGAGGCCCTGGTGATGTACAAGGTTCGCGGCTACCGCCATGAAAACGGGGAGGAGCAGCTTGTGCAGACCGAGTACTCGGACTTTGCCCCCGAAGCCGCCGACAAAGTCAAAGTGGCTTAAGGATCAAGTTTGGCTGGCGGGGAAGACAGGGGACCCTTCAGGTGCTGGCGAAGCACGGCCTGGGCCCGACGCGAGTGGGGTCGGTTGGCCTCGCCCTTGGTGTTCCAGGCCTCAGTGGCATCTTGACCGCAAAACTCAAGCAAGCTCACCCCATATCTGTTGTGTTGGGGCAGGTATCGAGTCAGGTCATAGACCCTCTTTTCCACCACGACCCAACAGCTCTCAGCGCTGTTGTGCTGAGAGACCTCGCTCAGATCAAAAGATTGGTCTTGTCCCACAGCCAAGTGGCCTGCGAGCAGAGTGCTGAGTGCGACAAGTCCCAAGAGTCCTCTTTGAAGTGGAGATAGTTTCATTTTCTGACAAACTCCTCGGTGAATATTTGGTTTTTGGGAAAGTTCAACTTTAGCAGAAGCTGTCGAACGTGTTCAATAAAGGGGTCGGGGCCTGCAACAAAAGCGACAGCCCCCTTATCGCCCTCAATCAGTTCCTTGACTTTTTCTAAGCTGATGTAGCCCCGGTCATTGGTGACCCACAACTCATAGTGAACCCCTTGTTGCTGGAGCTGACCCCAGTGGTCCGGGTAGATTTGATCCTCCGGTCCATCGACGGCGTGGACAATGGCTGGGGAGCTTTCGGCAAAACCAGAGGCCCTCGAAGCAGAGATCAGGGGAGTCACTCCCACTCCGGCCACAAACCACAGTTGTCTGGGACTTGCCGGACCCTTGCTTTCAGTCAGGTTTTTGTGACCCCCAAAGGGGCCGACCACGTCCACCCTCATGCCCCGTTCCATCTTTGCTATGACGCGAGTGTCGCGGCCTCGGGCCTTAATGGCAAATAGGAGCTCTGGAGAGCCGGGAGCTGATAAGCAGGTGAAAGGGTGCCACACTCGACTCTGCTGTCGGCTGCGAAAGCGCAGGTAGTAGTACTGAGCCGGGCGGGTGGGTTGTAGCTGCTGTGTCTGGTCTAAGGGCGAGAGCTTCAACTCGTTGACCTGGTGGTTGAGTCCTGTGACCTGGCTGATTTCGTAGGGAGTTCCCCAAAAAGGTGTCCGCGGTAGAATCTGCGAGCGCAGCAGGCCCAGACCACCTAAAGCCAAGGAAAGCCAGCCCAGGCCTTTGAGGGGACTAAATTCAGAAAACTCCACAAGGTGATAGCCTGCCAGCAGCCAGGCCGGTACGGAGAGTAAGTGGAGCCACAGCCACCAACGATGAGGCCACTGGCGCTTTTTGGCCGCCAGAAAAACCAATCCGAAAACCATCAGAGCAATCCATCCACTCGCCAGTGCCCAGTCCGTCAGATAGAGCCGGACCACCTCCAAAGCCCAACCAAAAGCCCTGACTTCAATTGCCACATGAACCAAAATCAGCATCAAGCTCAAAGTCGCAAGCCAGTGATGAAAGTGAAAGGCCCGATTGAGACCCCCAAAGGCCCGATCCAGCCACACCGAGCGGGCAGACAGAGCCAAGGTCCCACTCAAGCCCAAAAAGCCCAAGTGAGCCAGCGCTTGCGAAAATAGGTTGGGGTAGGCATCTAACATGGCTCCAACTTGTTCCATCCCAAGTAGTTTGATCGGTCAGTCTCAGACACTTTGACCACCTGATTTTGAGGGCATATCGATCATCCTGTCAATGGCAGTCGAAGTTGTAGCTTCACTCGATCGCCCCCTTTAAAGGATCTGGGGCAAAACTCCTCCGAGCCGTCCATAGTGCAAAAGAGTTTCTTTGGGATTTATGGGGATCTTGGGTTGAATAAACTTTTTTTCTATTAAGGAATAATATAGACAGCCCACTTCAGCAAAGGGGGCTGTCTGAATAAAGTCCTCGGCATCGGACAGAGCCTGAAGCCACTTCGCCTTTAGCTCCTGAACATCCAGAATTTGTCTGTATTCAACAGTCAGATGAAGGCGTTTGAAGTCTTCAGGTCGATACTTGCCCCTCCTCTTTAAAAGCTCCATGAGCGACTTTGGATTATAGCCTGGATCCTTTCCACAGGCGGCCCAGCACAAAGCGCCCAAAGGAAGAGTGGTCTCATGAACATGGAGAACGTCCAAGTAGTCCCTGGGTTCATCCCTGCCCGCCAGCGCCAAAACCTTGTTGATAGCCAAATCTATTGGGTGCAGCACATAACCCAGCTCTTTATGTGCCTGGACAGGCATAAACCTCCAAGAAGAGTCTCTTGCCCACTCCACCTTAGTGGCGCCCTGACCCTTCTTGATGATACAGCGAATGTACCCCGGCTGACTGAGCTCAAGCTCACAGGTATAGCCCTTGTCTTCAAGCAGTCGTCTGTCCTTGGAAAAAGATTCGAAGACTTGAGCTTCGGAGTCATGAAAATAGTCAAGATCTTCGCTGTATCGAATGGAGTTCGGCTGAAAGTGAAGAGCAGCCCCTCCGGCCAAATGACTGGCCTCCGTCCGGTTAGAGGCCAGAAGTTGAGCCAATTTATATTGAAAGGGGGTCAAAGGCATAACTTTGCTCCACACAACCAAAGCTCTCTATCCCCGTTCTTCATCAGCTGCTCGCTCACCCAGCCAATGTCTTCAGGCCCAATTTTGCACTCAGGATCGTAGGACCAAAAACAGCGCGCATGATATTTCTTGTAAGCTCTCTGCGCCTCCCTCAGGCGCACCATCTGACGGGCCTGGTCCGCACTCAGACGACGACGGCTTTTTCGCCCCCCCTTCCTTCCAATTCGGGATAGGTAACCAGACAGCCACTGATCCCTTTTTTGACGATGGTCTCGGGCTCGATCCGCTTCAACCCCGCGCCCTCTATTCTTAAAGGATGGATTATCTATTTGATTTGACATATGCTTTATCATAAGCGGTTTACGATAAAATTTCAAGAAAAACAATGCCATCTGCTGCCCAGAGCTTTTCCTGGACACCAAAAGCACTGAAATCCGTGTCTAACCCCAAATCTAGACCCAAAATTCAGTCTGTAGGTGGCTCGAATCCTACCCCATGCGATCCCTTGCTGGCCCAAAAACCCGCATTGGAATTCCTACTCTC
>SKYF01000103.1 GCA_007128005.1 Bdellovibrionales bacterium | reverse complement strand
GGGCCAGTTTTATCTATCGTGGCCAAGTGTCTGAGCCTTAGGCCGCCCTTTTTTCATCCATCAGCCGCTCTATCTCATAGAGACTCTTTTCCAAATGAACTGGGCTAGGTGCTTCCGGCAACTCCCTTAAGCCCTCGCCCCAGACGAGCAAAGCCTCTGAAAACCCGCCCGATTTCACCATAGACTGCAAGAGCTGATTGAGCTGCTGAGCCTTTGGTAAAATCCACTGCTCTTGGTTCTGCTTTAAGTGGCCGCGAATCTCCTGTAACAGAGCCCTCGCCCAACGCCCCTGCTCGTCCTGTGGCAACTGAGAGGGTGACCTCAGGGCAAGAACTTGCTCGATCTTTGCCCCCAAGAGATTCATCTTCAAAGGCGAGCCCAAAAAATCACTGATCTTCAACTGGGCAAACTCCCGCAACTGCTTTGAGTCCTGAGATGAGCTCAACAAAATCAAGGACATTTTTTTTTGCCGACGAAACTGACCCCCATGCACTCTCCTGGCTATCTCCGCAGCCAGAGGTGACTGACTGTGAGCATCCAATAGAGCGCAGTCAAAGCGCTTATTCTCCAGCCAATACTCCGCCAAATCCTGATTGCTGGCTGTCACAAAGCTATGACCCATACGGGTCAACAGGCTTTCTATCAACTGCTGGTGGATCAGTTGATCACTGATGAGTAAAATGCTCACTGGACTTCTCAAATCAACCCCTTTTCAACTGAGTAGACTTCATACTATCGGCTAGACCATCGCCCAGCTTGAGAAATAAATTTTTCCCTAAAGTGTATTAAAATGAGACAGACAACCGACCAATTGATTACAGCCAGCCCTGGCGGCTGGCCTCAGTGAGAAAGGAGTCCAGAGTCACTTTCTTGCCCAGGGGCTTTCCCAGTTCCGTGAGGAAAATAAAGTTCAAATGGGCGCTGTCTGTGAGCTTTTTGTCCTGGCTGATGTATTTTGCCATCTGCCGTTTGGACATCTTTCGGTGCTTGGAAAAAAAGTCTTCAACCGAAAGTATGTGACTTCGCCGCTGTAAAAGCCGGAGAAGTTCCTCGGCTTCACCGGCTTTGAGATAGCCACGGTGGACACTCCACTCCAAGGCAAAGCGCAGCCCGTAGGCCACGGCTGTGCCATGAGCCAAAGCATAGTGAGCTTCAAGAGCATGGCCCAAAGAGTGGCCCAGGTTTAACCACTGCCTCTGCCCTGTGCGCTCAAGGGGATCCATATCCACGATCTCATACTTGGCCTCGACAGCTTGAGGCATGGCCTCCCACAGCCAAGCAAAGTCGTCCGCCTGGCTATTGTGAACTTGGTGGTAGAACTCTCCCCCTTTCAGGAAAGCCATTTTGATCAGTTCTCCTGAAGCCGATTGAAGCTGCTTCCTAGGCAAACTCTCTAAAAGTGAGCGGACTATAACGACAGCCTGAGACGGATAAAAGCTGCCCACTTGATTCTTCACAGAGCCCACATTCAAAGCTGTTTTGCCCCCATGGGCGGAGTCCAGGGCGGATAAAAAAGTGGTGGGAATTTGAATAAGCGGCACACCGCGCTTGTAGATACTGGCCAAAAAGCCCACAAAGTCCCCCACAGTGCCTCCGCCGAGAGCCACAAAGCACAGGTTCCTTGGCGCAGAGGCCCCCAGTGTTTTCATCACCTTGCGCACATGAGAGGGAAAATAATCCAAGTCCTTAAGCTTCTCTCCAGCGCTGACTGGATAACTCAGAGGAAAGCGCTTTAGCCAACTCTTAGTTTCCCCATGATCCCGTAGCTTCTTGTCGTAAATCACCACCACTTGCTCGGGCTCAAAGCCCAGCAGGGAAGATATCTTTTTTAGCGTGGGAAGACTAGAGACAAACTCCACCTGACTGCGAAAGCTAGACGGCTCTTTCAAACTCATAAACGCCCTTTCAGCTTGGGATCTAAAGCATCCCGCAAACCATCGCCCAAAATATTAAAGGACAACACCACAACTAAAATACACAATCCTGGCAAAGTGACAAGCCACCAAGCGGACTCGATGTAGGCCCTGGAGTCAGAGAGCATAGCCCCCCATTCAGGTGTGGGAGGTTGAGCCCCCAAACCCAGAAAGCCCAGAGCTGCCACGTTTAAAATTCCATCACTAAAGCCAAGGGTGGCCTGAACAATGATCGGCGCCATACAGTTGGGAAGGATGTTCAGCACGGCCACCCTAAAGTGACTGGCCCCAAAACCGTGAGTGGCATCCACATAGGATTTCATTTTTTCAGCCATCACAGCCCCGCGAATAATTCGGATAAAATTTGGCAATGAAACAACACTTACGGCAATCACCGAGTTGGTCAAACTGGGCCCCAGGACGGCAACAATAACGATGGCCAGCAATATGCTGGGCAAAGACATTAAAATATCCACCAACCTCATAATTAATGAATCCAATCGGCCTCCAAAATAACCAGCCAAAACGCCAAGAACCAAACCCACGGAAAGCGACAGGCTCACCACCATCAGCCCAACCGCCAGCGACACCCGGGCCCCATACATCAGTCGACTCAATAGGTCTCGGCCCAAGTCATCTGTGCCCAAAAAAAACTCAAAACTGCCCCCGCTCATCCACACTGGGGGACTGCGAAAGTGTTCGGTATACACTTGGGTCGGGCTATGGGGACTCAGCCAAGGGGCAAAGACCGCCACAGTGGTCAAGAAGACCAAAAACCAAAAGCTGATCAGGGCTCCACGATTTTTCTTCAAGGCTCGCCAAACAGGGGCAAGACCTCTGGATGTCATTGGCGTCGAGCTCATAACTTATCCCTCAGCAGAGGATTGACCCACAGATACATCAAGTCCACCAGCAGATTGACTAGGATGATCACCGCTGAGACCAAAAGCACTCCTCCCTGAATCACGGGATAGTCCCTGGCCATAATAGAGTTGACCAACCATCTGCCTATTCCAGGCCAAGCAAAAATTGTCTCAGTGAGAATGGCTCCGGTCAGCAGAGTTCCACCCATCAACCCGATGACTGTGATCACAGGGATCAGGGCATTGCGAAGAGCGTGACCAAGTACCACCTGCTGTGCTCTTAGACCCTTGGCCTTGGCTGTGCGAATGTAGTCCTCTCTTAAAACCTCCAACAAGCTGGATCTTGTCATGCGTGCAATGGCCGCCAGGGGCACTGTGCCCAGAGCCAGAGCGGGAAGAGCCAGATGTCTAAAGGCATCTAAAAAGGCCTCAAAGCCATCCTCACTCCACCAGGCATCGATCAGCATAAATCCGGTGATCACTTCCACCTCGTGCCAGACACTGATCCGACCAGAGACAGGGGTCCAACCCAGGCCCACGGAAAAAACCAAAATCAGGATCAAACCCCACCAAAAAATCGGCATGGAGTAGCCCACCAAGGCCCCACCCATCAGACTGTAATCCCACAGCGTGGATCGCTTAACAGCGGCCCACACTCCAAGGGGTATGCCCAGCAGCACGGCCCACAGCAAAGCCACCAGAGAGAGCTCCAGGGTGGCCGGAAAGCGCCCCCAAAATTCCTCAAGCACCGGCCTACGAGAGACCACCGAAGTTCCCAAGTCTCCTCTTACAACTTGGCTTAAGAATTTGAAGTACTGCTCGGCAAGTGGTCTATCCAGGCCTAGCTGGGCCTGCATCTGCTGGTAGAGCTCAGGACTTGATCCCCTTTCCCCCAGCATCAGCAAAACAGGGTCTCCAGGCACCAGTCGAATCAAAAAAAAGGCCACCACTGACACACCCAAGAGGGTCGGTAGGGAGCTCAGAATCCTGCGCCCAATGACCGACAGCATGGGTTACTTGAGCTCCAGACGATGAAAACTCTCGCTGCCAAAGGGAGAGAGCTGATAGCCCTGAAGCTCTGGAGCCATAGCGCGAAAGACTGTGGAATGAGCAATGGTCACCCAGGGAGCCTCTCGCTTAAAGATCTCCTGGGCTTGGCGGTAGAGCTTTTCCCTCTCCTTCTGGTCGCTCAGGCTTCGCGCACGAACAATCAAATCTTCAAACTCCTGATGACACCACCTGGCCACATTGCTTCCCGCTGCCACCCCACTGCAACCCAAAAGCACATTGAGAAAATTGTCTGGATCTCCATTGTCTCCCGTCCAGCCCAGCTGCAACATCTGGTGGTCCCCGTTTTTAGCCTTGGCCAGATAGGTGGGCCAATCATAAGTCACAAGCCTTAAGCGAATTCCCACTTGAGCCAAATCCGCCTGGATCAACTCGCCCATTTTGCGTCCATCTGGATTGTAGGGCCTTGAAACCGGTAGGGTCCACATCTCTGCCTCAAAGCCATTTTCAAAACCTGCCTCCTTCAGCAGTTCTCGGGCCCTGTCCGGATTGTACTCATAGTCCTTGATCTTATCGTTATAGGACCACAGGGTGGGGGGAATTGGGTTTTTGGCCACTTGAGCGTGGCCCATATAAATTGCATCCATATAGGAGGCTCGATTCAGAGCATGGTGAATGGCCCGACGCACCTCAACTCTATCAAAGGGAGGCTTCTCAACATTCATTGCGACGTAGCCTACATTCAAACCGGGCTGAGAGATCAACTTGACCCGACCATCAGACTTCATAGAGGCGAGGTCCGCAGGAGAGGGCTCAGCTACTAGGTGGCACTCCCCAGCCCTGAGCTTTTGATAGCGCACACTTGCATCCGGAGTGATAGAAAAAACCAGCCGACTGCTCTTGGCCGCCCCCTCAAAGTAGTCCGGATGGGCCTGATAGCGAATCAAATTGTCCTTTGCATAGCTTTGGAAGACAAAGGGCCCCGTCCCCACTGGCTGCCAGTCCAGCTGCTCTTTCTGGTCGCGATCCGCCAAGTGTTGAGCATACTCCGCCGACAAAATGCTTGCAAAGTCCATCGCCAAATTGGCCAAAAAGGGGGCCTCTGGCTGAGCCAGCTCAAATCGCACTGTGTACTCATCTACAGCCACGATATCCTCAATAAGCTGACCCATATTCATGGAGTTAAAGTACTCGTAGCCTGCATTGTTGACCTTATGGAAGGGGTGATCGCTCAATCTCTGGCGGTTGAAGGTAAACAACACATCTTCAGCCTTGAAGTCCCGACTCGGCACAAAATCTCCCTTTGAGTGAAACTTCACCCCAGGGCGCAAAAAGAAGGTGTAGTGCCTCCCCTCCTCACCCACTTCCCAGCGCTCTGCCAAAGAGGGCACAATCTCCGTACTTCCTGGCTTAAAATCCACCAGTCGATTGTAGATGACTCGAGAGCTCGCATTGAAACTGGGCCCATCCGTCGCCAACTGAGGATTAAAGGTGCTCGGACTCCCCTCAGAACAGTAAACTAAAGGTCTTTCCCTTGTTTTTTTTGTGCAGCCCCCAACAAGCCCAATCAACAGGCTCATGAATAGAATCAACGACAGGCTCATTGACAAACCCATCCCAACCCTCTGCCTCTGCCTTTGCCTCTGCCTTTGCCTCACTCTCCTCATTGCACTCACCTCCATCACACCAGCGCCTCCAACTCATCCTGGTTCACCTCAGCTGGCTTATGACAGCCAATTAGATCGCTGCCCCCAATGGAGATCAAGGAAAAAGGGGCTTTTTACATCTGAGGGGCTTAACTGAGGGGCTTAACTGAGACTCCAATCGATGGATTTGAGACCTTGAGCAGAGAGATAGGCATTGGCCTTGGAAAAATGACCACAACCCAAAAAGCCGCGATGGGCAGACAGGGGGGAAGGGTGGGGGGCCTCAAGGACCAGATGGCGGCTGCGGTCGATCATTTGCCCTTTCTTCTGAGCATAACTCCCCCAAAGCATAAATACGAGAGCCTCTCTTTCTTGATTCAAAAGGGCCACGATATGGTCTGTGAACTGCTCCCAACCCCGCCGCTGATGGGAGCCTGCCTTGCCCGCTTCTACGGTTAAAGTGGCATTGAGCAAAAGAACTCCCTGACGCGCCCACTGCTCCAAACAGCCATGCTGGGGAATGGGCAGACCCAAATCCCGATTGAGCTCGCGAAATATATTTTGCAAAGAGGGAGGCGGTTTCACTCCATGGCGCACTGAAAAGCAAAGCCCGTGGGCCTGACCCGGACCATGGTAAGGGTCCTGGCCCAAAATAACCACCTTAACCTGTTCAATGGGAGTTTCATTGAGAGCAGCAAAGTATTCGGTGCCCTGGGGGTAAATTTGCTTTTTGGCCTGCTTTTCCTGACCCAGAAAATGTTTCAGGCGCAACATATAGTCTTTGGCAAACTCCGGTGCCAAATGCCTCTTCCAGCTGGCCTCAAGCTGAACCTCTTTCGCCTGGGCCAAATCTTCTGGATTCAATGGTTGTGTTGCACTCTGATTGCTTGACAAACTCATTTTCGACCTCACTTTAACGTTATGAGGAGGTTTGGTTTTTATGAAGTCTGATTTTAAAGTTTTTCAGCCTAGCCCTGCAGATCGAGCTTATATCTATCAACAAATTCAAGATTTACAAGCCTTTGTGGGTCCGTCTGGGCAAGTCGCTGTGGTTTGTGAAAAGGGTGAAGAAGACTCTGGGCAAGTTTTTTATGCTGTGACTTTAGCCTCCATGCAAAATGGGGCTTTTGAAGTCAGGGCCAAAGCGGAGGACTTCTACGAGGCCTGCCTAAAAGCAAAGGAAAGTCTGCTCAAGGCCTTTGAGGCCCTTTCTCAAAACACAGATCTTGACCAAGCGCGAGAAGTGCAAATTCGCATTCTCTCCCAAGGTCATCTCCTTCACTGACAGTGCTCGCAG
>SKYF01000014.1 GCA_007128005.1 Bdellovibrionales bacterium | reverse complement strand
GCGTGAAGTTGAGCGATTAAAAAAGAAAATTTCGGCTTAAAACTGGTCAGCCTAAAACAACAAAAGATCTTAGTTTTTTCGCATAATGGTTTTATCTGAGTGTGGCCCACTACCAAGAAGTGCACCACAAGTGCGGCGGCTCGGGAACCAGAAAATCAAGAAAGTTGCCTTAAACAAAAATGAAGCGCTCTAGAATGACACTCCTAGTGGAAATTCTAGGCAAATTCGCATCCAAATGAGACTCACTGTTGTGAAATCCCAGCTCATCAGTCACAATTAAAGTATGAATTATCGCCGTCCATGACCGACTGGAATCCCGGGGCAGGGGGAGGTGTTTCAGCCCTGGCCCTGAGCTCCGACCACCTCTATGTGGGAGGCGGGTTTACCACCCTCGGCGGTGAGGGGCGCGCTTATTTGGGCTCCTTCAATTTGAGTGATGGAACCTTGACCAGCTGGAACCCCAGGGCAAGCAGCACAGTCAGAGCGCTTCTGCACCATGGATCTTTAGTCTACGTGGGCGGAGACGGAAGGTTTGGGATGGACGACTACGGCCCGATTGGAGGTGGCATTGGACACTTTATTGGAGAGTAAACAGTTTTGAAAAAGAAGGGGCCTGTCCAGTGAAAGGCTGGCCCAGCCATCTCTTAAGCAAAAATCAAATGCTTTAAAATGAGACTTCATAGGGAGCACCGAGTTTAGGGAGTTTTTTAGAAAAGGAACGCTCTCTAAAACGAGACTCACTGACCTTCCCCGTAATTAATGACTGGCTCAAAACTCACTTCTGTGGGTTTTTTTACAGAGTAACGCATTGTCTCTTCGTGGCGGAGAAGCGTCGAGTCGTCAGAGGACCTAATTAAGGGGTGAGGTCACAAGTCCAATTTAGACATAAGCCGGACAGTAAGGGCCTTGCTCTGTCAAAAACTGAGACAACTGCAGGCTCAATGGGGGCCAGTTGTCAAAACTTTAGACATCAAAAGCGGCTTAAGTATTTGCAAATACGAGAGAATGTTCTTGGCCCGGAGATTGCTCTATTGTGAGACAAGAAGAAAGAGGTTTAGCCATGAAAAAAATTAAATACAGCTTACTCCCCCTGGCCGGCCTGATTCTCTCTGCCCTTTTGCCCGCCCAGAGCCAGGCTTCAGCTCCAATTCCCTTCAATAGCAAGATTGACCATAGCATCCAAGAAAGAGCCGCCTTGCGAGAGAGTCTTTCGCAGTTCTACCAATCTGAAGATGAGGCCCCCCAGCAAACAGAACAAAGCGAAAAGGACCGCGAGCGAGTCAAAGCCTTTTTGAAAATTGAGCTGGGCTGGGGAAATGCTCCCGAGGTGGCCCTGGAGCCAATAAAATCTGAGGAGAACCTTCAGGAACCGCAGACAAAGGACAGCCAGCATATCCTCGATGAGATTTTTCAAGACCGCGAACCGAGCAGTCTAAAGGCTCAATTGTGAACAGAAAGTATTTGAAGTAAATCGAAACCAGAACCCAAACGACCCCCTTTAAGATCGGCTGCCCCCCAGCCGGTCTTTTTTTTGCCATCAAAGCAGTCAAGTCAGAGAGCCTCGAATTTAGAGAATGAGCTTGCGTAGCTCCTGCTGAGAGTAGATGTAGTCGGCATAGATCATCGTGTTGGTGATATTTCTGTGCCCGAGGGCAAACTGCACCAGACGAAGATCACGGGTCTTGCGATAAAGACGAATTGCAAAAGTGTGCCTGAGGCTATGAAACTTTTTATCAATGGGGCGGTAGAGGTCCCAAATTTGATAGAGGCGATTGTAGGAGATAGGAAATAATCTCTCCCCCCCAGCCAAGCCCTGAACCTCGCGAAATAGCCAAGAGGGGATAGGAAGCTCCCGATCGTTGCTGCCCTTAAGGCCCTGAATGTGCACTGTCTCCTCATAGGGATTGAGGTCTGCGGGCCGCAGATTCAGCAACTCCTGGGCCCGGCCTCCTGTGTGCAGGGCTAAAAAAAGTAAGCTGCAGTTTCTGGGATCCCTGCGCAGATGGCTCTGCAAAAGATATTCAAGTCTTTCGGCCTCTGGGTCGAGAAGATATTTGTTCTTGTTGAGGCTGTAACGCTGTTTGTCTCTTGCCATGATGCATATACCTCGCGAGTGGAATTTGGTGTCCTTAAAAGATGTTTATATGCTCCGAATCAATCGTAGACGCAGAGTATAAACAGCCTTAAAGGAAGCCCTTTAGCCAATATTTGAAATCACAATTCCAGATAAATCAATAACTTAATACTAAAACTTATAACTATAAGCTTTAGCTTTTTTTGAAGTAACGCATACATTCCACCGCCTTTATTTTCCATCCTTAAAAATGCTAAAACTTTTAATGGAAAAGAGCCCGGTGATAGTGAAATTCCATATATTAATTGCTATTCACAACAAAAAATTGTGAAATACAAGAATGGAAAAGGTAACAACATTCCCTGAGCGCGCCCCGTCAGCACTGAGGATGACCTATCGGGCTGAGGCCTCTCAGATCAGAAAAAAACATGGGGATTTGGAGGATATTCGCCGCAAACTAGGTCTTTCTAAGCGGAAGATCTGCCAACTCTTGCTTGTGGATCCATCTTCTTGGACCAGATGGACTCAGTCCAAACAGGGGGCTCCTCCCCATATCTATCGAGCTCTGGAGTGGTATCTTAAGAGCCTTGAACGGCCCTATTTTAAAGGGGTGTTGGATGAAAACTTAGATTTTGATCTGCAGCAGAGCCCCCAGCCCATCTGGAACAGGATTCAGCAACTTCAAAGACAGCTGAATATTTGGAGAGCACTGCTTTTAATTCATCTCTTGGTCACTGTTTTGATTCTGTTGGTCTGGGTGTAGAGGAGTCCAACGCCCTATCTTCATGCTCGCTTCAGCTTCTTCTCTAAAGCCTCTATACGCTTTTCAAGTGGATTTCCAATAGCTTCTCGAAGCTTAATCTGCATGAGAGTTTGATAACCAATTCCGAGCTTTTCAGCTTCCGCTTTATAAGTGTCGATGAGATCAAGTGGCATCATCATCGATATCCGCATACGGATATTTTCAGGACTCAAATCTTTTTCTTTTAAAGTACTTTTCTCTTTAGCCTTGCGCATCTTCCCAAGCCTCCAATAGATCATCTTCTCTTTGCTCAATAAACTTTAAAATCATCCTTAAGTCTTTGCCACCAATACCATCTTTTCTGGTTCAAGCAGGAAAAAAGAGATCCCCCATCCAAATTCCGGGCATATACCACTTGCCTGGGGATCAACGTCTGCAACTATAATTAGGGATATGTTCGACGAAACTCTGCTGCATCAGATGTTATCCGTCTATCTTGAAGAGAGCCTCAATAGCCGCGGCTGGACTTTGGCGGATTTAAACACACATTGCGCTCTGTCTGGGGATATCGCCAAGACGCTATTTGAACATCCTGACATGGGCCTATCTCCAGAGGCCGTTCGGCATTTTGAGATGACTTTAGATTGGGACCCCAAGCGTGTAGAGAAGATCTATCAAACTGCTGGAGTTTCCTATCTGATCCAGCTTACAGATGAGTCAGACGATGAGGATCAGGATGAGGATGAGAAAATGGACTCCGCTGCTCTCTGAGAAGCCGAGCAATGAGAAGTTTTCCCCGGCCTTCTAGATGAGGGAAGTGACCACTGTCTTCAAAGATAGAAAAAGAGCCCCGAGGAAAAATTTTGCGCCAATACGCCGCCTCTTCTCGTGCATTGACAAGCGGGTCATGGGCCCCTAAGTAAAAGCTCACAGTCCTGGAACCCAAAGATGGATTCACCTCAGATGCGTCCACACTTGATGGGCTAGTTTTGTGAAAACTATTTAGAACCGCTTGAAAAGTAGGAAGATCTATTCCCGGGACAGTTTCGGCAATGGTTTTATACTCCTCGTAACTGATCCTATGCTGCCAGTATGCTCTCATAAAATCAGGACACTCCAGAATCAGGAAGATCAAGCGCCAAAAATCGTCCAAGTCATCACTCATCCCCGGTAAGAACTCCTGGGCTTTGTATCGCCAAGATTCGGGGGGCCAATCCGCAGATACGAGAGAATGGGCCAAATTCCGAAAGCCTGCATAGGGGTTTTGGCAAGGGGCGATAAAGTGGCAGTTTCCTACTTGTTCTGGGCAGCGTTTCAGAAGCTCCACGCCAAGATGAACTCCAAAACTATGAGCCACAACAGAGACTGGCCTTTGGCAAGAGGCATAAAGCCCATTTAGGGCCTCCTCTGCGCTCTGGGTCAAAGCCGCAAAGCTTGCTGAGGGTGGTTGATCCCAAAACCACAGACCTGGCGGCCATAGCTGATCTCCAAGCAGCTTTGCCTCCATTCGGGCATTGTAACCGGGGCCCATATGCAAAAAAAGAGTGTCTGGATCCATTGTTCGATATCTGAGCGCTCTGCCGGCCAAAATTCAACAGGGAACAATGTGCAGCATATTCATCCACAAGGGGGTTGCCTGACAGCGCTCTGCGATAAAAAGCTCCGTCCTCCCCTCAGGAATTTTCTTGCCGCCCGCTCCGCCTTCCCTCTATGCTCTCAGAGCACAAAAACTTCAACAATGGGAGGGGATAACTTGGCCTTCGAACTCATTGAAAAACACGGCGACCACGAAGAAGTTATTTTCTGTCATAATAAGAGGGCAGGCCTGAAGGCCATCATTGCCATTCATAACACCGCCCTGGGTCCGGCTCTCGGAGGGACGCGGATGTGGCCCTACAAAAGCGAGGAAGAGGCCCTCGTGGACGTGCTGCGCTTATCCAAGGGGATGACTTATAAGGCCTCTGCAGCAGGACTGAATCTCGGCGGAGGCAAAGCCGTAATTATTGGCAACCCTAAGACGGATAAGAGTGAAGCGCTTTTCAGAGCCTTCGGGGCCTTTGTCAACTCGCTTCATGGAGCTTATATCACCGCTGAGGATGTGGGAACTACGGTTAAGGACATGGAGTATGTCTTTATGGAAACGCCCTTTGTCACGGGAATTCCTGCGGCCTTCGGGGGCTCAGGGGACCCCAGCCCCTACACAGCCCACGGGACCCTGATGGGAATCAAAGCGGCCTGTAAAGAAAAGCTCGGAGAAGACTCTCTCAAGGGAGTTCGAGTGGCCGTGCAGGGACTGGGAAATGTGGGCAGTCACTTAGTGGACTTTTTGGTAAAAGAGGGCGCCGTCGTCAGCGTGGCCGATATTGATATAGGTCGGGTGAAGGCTGTCTGCGACAAGCACAAGCTGGAGGTCAGTGACCCTCAGGAAATCGTGACCAGTGACTGTGAGGTGTTTGCGCCCTGTGCTCTAGGGGCCGTCATCAACGACAGCACGGTAGGGGAGCTGAAGTGCAAAATTGTCGCCGGCGGAGCCAACAACCAACTGGCAGAGGCAAAGCATGGAGAAATCCTAAAGGAGCGAGGCATCCTCTACGCTCCAGACTACGTCATTAACGCAGGCGGACTAATGAATGTCTTTGTAGAGCTAGAAGGCTACTCCTCTGACCGAGCCTTTGAAAAGACAACTCAGGTCTACCATAACCTACTTGAGGTTTTCAGAATTGCCCGCGAAGAGAATATCACTACACAAAAAGCGGCCGACGAGCTGGCCGAAAGAAGGATTCAATCCATCGCAGCTCTGAGAAAACAGCTCCATGGCCGAACGGCAAGACCCTTTTCCACTCTCAAGGAAATGTCGACTCGGCAGTCCTAGAAAGAGCGGCCGAGTTTGACAGACTGCTGCCGATAATTTTAGATTCAGGGTCATGTTGTTAAACTCAGTGAGGAAAGGGGTGGCTCTATGAGCCGACGCATTAGCAAGGAAGAGTTGAAATCTAAAGACGCTTTTTTAAGTTTCTCTGAACGAGCCTCTGCCTACCTGGCCGACTGGATTGGACCCATTGTCTTTGTGGCAGGAGCTGCACTGTTTTCTGCTTTGGCAGTGATCGGTTATAACTACTTTCAGGACCAACGCGAGAAGCAAGCCGCTGAGGAAATTTTCCCTCTGCAGGCTGCCGTGATCGAAAAGCGACAGGCTCTGCAAGAGGCCGCTGCAGACAAAGAGGACTCCATTGACTGGAAAGATGGGGTGGATTTTGCCTCAGAGTTCTCCTCTTTGACCCAACCTCTGATCGAAGTCCTTTCTCGCCATCCTGGACGCAACTCAGCCATCATGTCCAGCATGACTTTGGCCAACCTCATGGCGGAGTTTGAACTGTGGTCTGAGGCAAAGGAAGTTCTCTCTGTCCACAAGACAAAAACGGTCTCTAGAAAAGACCCCCTAGCTGGCCTATTGATGGCACAGTTGGCAGCAATCTACGCCAACTTGAGTCAGTGGCCCCAGGCTGTGGGGCTCTACGAAGGACTTCTTAACTCCAAAAATGCAAGCTTTCTCCATCCCGAAGTGATGCTGCGCCTTGGGCTTATTTTCGAACAAATGGGGGAGAGGCAGAGGTCAGAAAATATGCTGCATCAGCTGGCTGCAGAGTACGGAGAGACAGAAGCTGGAAGATCAGCTCGAGGATATTTACGTCTGATGCAACTGAGTCGTCAACCAGACCCCTCTTTGGGTTCTGAAGGCTAAAAGGAAAGAGATGAAGAGCAAGAAATCAGCTATGTTCCTTCACCTGGCTCGGCTTTGTGGATCAGGCCTAGCTTTCAGCATGGCTTTTAGCCTCATTTTTGGCTGTTCCCATAGCCCTAAACCCAGAGAGCTGAGCCTCGAACGCCAAGGGGCGCGAAAGATCCTCGCAAGCCCTCATTTTGGCTCCCATC
>SKYF01000102.1 GCA_007128005.1 Bdellovibrionales bacterium | reverse complement strand
TCTCCGTGACGGAGCCCGTGGTGGAAGCTCTGGATATGTACTTAAGTCACTTGAGCCTCAGTGAGCAGAACAACGGCCCTCACCGCTCAGCCAGAGCCACTGTGCGAATTTTAGATGAAAGGGGAAGACCCGTCAGCAACGCTCAAGTGACTGTCCGGTTCTCTGGACTTGTCAGCGGTTCCTCCTCAGCTAGCACCGACTCCCAGGGCTATGCGCACATCGACTCCTCCAGAACCCGAAGCAGCGGCACAGTCACCGCCGCAGTGACGCAAGTGTCTGCCTCCAACTTCGACTACAACTCATCCATGAACACCGCCTCCACTGAGGCCAGCATTCAGCTGGGGTCTTCTTCTGGCGGCAATGACGGCGGCGGCAATGATGACGATGGTGGCGGAGGAGGCGGACCTCCCCCTGGACGAGGACATAACCGCTAAGACTTAGACTCGGTCCGTGCGGGACCAGAGCACATGGTCGGCAAGCACGAGGGCGGTCATGGCCTCCAGGACGGGAACAGCTCGGGGGACGATGCAAGGATCGTGGCGGCCCTTCTTGGCCACATCCAAAACTGTGGCCGTGGGCTTAAAGGCCACGCTAAAGCGAATGGTTTCGCCCGTGCCGATGCCCCCACGAATGCCCCCATACTGATCTTGAAGGAGCTGGTTGTCCCCACCGGACTGATTGTGAAAGGCCGAGCCCTCGGCAGAGGCCGCTGCAAATCCTGAACCCAACTCAAAGGCCGAGGTCGCCCCCACACTGAGCATGGCAGCGGCCAATTCACTCTTGAGCTTGTGAAAAACGGGTTGACCCAGATAGGCCGGAGGAGCCTGAACCCAAAGCTCAGCCACCCCTCCATAGCTTTTCCCCTCAGCCTTGGCTTCGAGCAAAAGCTGCTCGACAGCCTGAGACGTCTCAACTGAGGGGATGCGTGCAGTAAAGGCATCCACATCAGCAGAGGTCCATCGGCCTTGCTGAATCCCTGCATCCAAGCTGCTGAGGTCTTCGCGGCTCAAGCTCAGAGGGCCCACTTCTCTGACAAAACCAAGTATATTGATATCTGGCTTGATTTGGCGTAGGAGCATTTTGGCAAAGGAGCCGGCGATGACTCGCGCCAAGGTCTCCCGCCCCGAGGACCGGCCACCCCCTCGGTGATCCGAGTGCCCGAACTTCTCCCGCCACATATCGTCGGCATGACCGGGACGAGCTTTGGCTTTGACTTCCCTATAGTCCTCAGAGCGCTGATCTCGGTTGCGCACCAACACCGCAATGGGGGTGCCGAGAGTCTTGCCCTCAAAAACCCCACTTAAAATCTCGGGCTGATCTTCTTCTTCCCTGTCGGAGACCACAGAGGCGACTTTGCCATGGCGCCCGGGCCGACGTCTCTTGAGGTCGCTGAGCAAGAGCTCCAAATCCACATTCACCCCTGCAGGACAGCCATCTATGATCACTCCAAGTCCTGGCCCATGGCTCTCGCCAAAACTAGTGACCACAAAGCGGCTTCCAAAACTGTTTGCACCCACACTCATCTTAATATCTCCTTCCAAAATTCTCTCTGTCCTGCAGCCTGGGCAAGAAACATCACTCGCCCCGAAATGTACTGGGCTCCCACCTGTTTGGCATACTCCAAGCCCGGGGAGTCAGCTCCATAATTGAGATCGACCACAATTTTTGGGGCCCACTTGCTGTCCGGCCACTGCCAGCCTAAGGGCTTTCTGCCCACTGCCCAAACCACTAACTCAGGCCCCACATCACCCCCCGAGCCCACTGGGCTTGTCGGTCCTGCTGGGCTTTTCAACTCGCGCGGCTGCCCGCTGCGGGCAGAGTACAGCTGTGCTTGGGGAAAGACTCTCTGCAAAACTTTGAGTGTTCCTCCCCCTCCCCAGACCACCACGGCCCCTCCATCCTCCTGCTCACCTTTTAGTGTCTCTTTGAGAGCGATCAATCCCCTCTCATCGGTGTTGTGACCCAGCCACCGCCCATCTTTCCACACCAAGGTGTTCACTGCCTCCAATTCCTGGGCTATCTGTGTGCTCTCGGCCAACTGAAAGGCCAGACCCTTCAGTGGAGAGGTGACGGCGGCAGCCCGCAGACCGAGTTGGCGCAAGAAGTCCATGGCCCCATCTTCAGTCCACTCCTGAGGACTGAGATCAATGCGCATCACGTTCATGCCTTGCTCAGCAAAAAACTCCCCCTGCTCGGCAGGAGTCAGGCTATGCAGCACCGGCTGTCCCAAGATAGCCGCAAAGCCCTTGCTAAACTCCACCCTATGGCGAAGCCAGTCCAATAGATTGGGCTGGTCCAAACTGGACCCATCCGACTCCCGCCAAAAATTGATCCTCAACTCTGGCTTCATCAGCAGTCGGTACCAGGCCCAGCGCCCCCCCTCAGATCGAGGCAAAAACACCCTCAATATCGACTCACTCATCTTTGAAGTCACACTCTCGCCCTTGAGCCAGCCGTGGCCCTCCCTGAGCTCAGAAAAGCTCCTGATTGGTGGAGCGAACTTTAAGCAAAGAGAACAGGGCTCCCCCCCTCCCGAGTTGAGTTTCGTCTTGAGCTTAAGTCCCTCCTGCTCAAGCCGCAAAGCCGCCTGCTTGAGATCCTCACCCTCCTTAAGCTCATGCAGGGACAGCACCAGCAGTCCCCGTCCTCCCCCTTGAAAGGAAGAACAGATCTCCTGAGGCACTGAACCCAGCTCCAAGGCCCAGTCGATGGCCCCTCCACCCTGTGCCACTTGCCCAAACAGGGCCCCTGTCTGCTCAGAGAATGAGGATGAGGGTGAGGGTGAGGCCGAGTCCGAGCCTGAGGTCGCGCGATAGCTGCAGAGCAGATTTGAGAGTCGCTTATTTTTTTTGAAAAACTCCACCACCCAATGGATCTGCTCAAAGGACAGGAGGTCATCTCGCAACTCAAAGAAGTCAATACCCCAGCTCAAGCGCCGCGAAAGGTACTTCTCCGTCTGGGTGGAACTGCGCAGGCTCTCTGGCAATAGGGTGAGCACTCCACCAACATTCTTTAGCCTCTCGGTCAGAAACAGGGACTCTGGCAGATTGGGCCGATCGAAGCCCTCACTGATCTCCAAAACATCATCGGCCCAGAGCCGGTAACTCTCCTGGCGCGGGCCAAATTTTTCTAAGTACTCCTCAAGAGGAGGAGTGCCCTTGAGCAGAGCAGGTCTGTCTAAAAATACCCGTCCACTGGAGTCCGTAGATCGGCGCAGCCATAGGCATTCCACTAAGACCTGAAGCTCGCTCTTAAGGCGTCTAAAGTCCTCATTGAGTTCAAACCCCGCGCCCAAGGCGACATAGAGCCGGCTGCAAGAGGGCTGCCATTTGGCCACGAGCTCGCGCAAACACTTTCTCTCGAGGTTGCGAAAGTGGGCCTCACCCTGAGAGGAAAAAATCTCTTCTATGCTTTGGCCCTGGTCATGCTCAATCCAAGCGTCCAGGTCGCAGACTCTGACCTCCTCCTGAGTGAGCTCACTGCTCTCGGCAGACCAATAGGCCTCCATGCGCTCTAGAAGATGTGTTTTGCCTGTGCCCCGATGTCCTATAATGAGGATCAGCCTCACGGAATCCCCCCCTGAGACTGTCCCTCTGCAACCACCTCCCAAAACTCAGGAAAGCTCTTGTTCACGACCGAGGGCTCCGTGACTTCTATGGGACAGCCGGCATGGGCAGCAAGTGCGGCTGCAAAGGCCAAGCGGTGGTCATGGTCAGGGTCAAACGCGACCGGTGATTTTGAGGCCAAAAAGTCAGGCGGGCGCCCTTCAATGAGCATCCCGTCGGGTTGAGGCTGACAGGACCGACCCATGATCTCAAGTAGCTCCGCCACCTTGGCAATGCGGTTGGACTCCTTGTGCACCAACTGAGGAGCTCCGTAAAGCCTGGAGGGCCCCTTAGCCAAAGAGCACAATATGGCAAGCACAGGAAAGAGGTCCGGACAGTTGCCCAGATTCACTTCAATGGGCTTCAAACTATTCCCATTTAAGCCACTCCCAGGAGACTGACTGATCCGCAATAGACCTGTGGTGGGCTCCACAGACGACGAGGAGCTAGCCTTGAGTGACTCCACCTTAAGCCCCATTTGCTCAAGAATCCCGACAAAGGCCACATCGGGTTGAAGGCTCCCCTCCAAGGGAAAGTTCTCCAGCTCCACCTGCCCCCCAAGGGCTGCAAAGGCTGCCACCGCAAAAGCAGAACTCAAGTCCGACTCAGCCCTGATCTCCGTGCAGTCAATCCCTTGCCCTTGCTCAATGAGCAACTCATTGGAGACGGAGTCAAACTTTAGCTTCATGCCTAAGCGCTCCACCAACTGGCGAGTCATCTGCCAATAGCCCTCAGATAAATCCCCTCCCACCATTTGAAGTCTTAAATCAAAGGGGAGCTCCCAGGCGTTGAGCACCAGGGCACTGAGAAACTGACTGGATTGAGAGCGGTCGACCAGGATAGGGCCCTTGGGCGGCATCCAGCCCTGGGATGAAATGCCAATCTGTGTGGGGCCCACATCAAATTTCACAGCCAGTTGTGCTGCAATCTCCACCAAAGTCTGCTGGGGCCGAGACAGCAGCCGAGGTGTGCCAATGAGTCTGTGTTGCCCAGGAAGACGAGAGGCTCGCAAAGCCAAAAAGCGCAAGGTGGTACCTGCAGCCCCACAGTCCACAGCCTTGCCCTGAAAGAGGGACTCCAGACCCTGTCTCATTTTTAGAACATCATCACAGCGACTCTCACCCTTCACATCCAGAGCCGTCGTAGGCAAAGTCGTAGAGCGCAAAGTCGTAGAATGCAGAGCCGTCGTATAGGACTGACAGACGAGCAGTCGATTGAGAATCGACTTTGAGGCGGGAATCTCACCTCGGTAGTGAAACAGCTTCTGGTCTCGACTCTCACTCCTCATTGTCCAATACCTTTGTCTCGTCCAGTGGATTGCCCACTCCTCGCCCGCTAGGCGACTTTATTTTGCTTCGCACCCTCAGAGTTCTGTTTTGCAGTCTGAGAGGTTTGCACTCTCTTTCCGAGAATATCTCCCATCTGGCTTAACTTCAACATCAGCTGGTCCAGATCTGTGGGCAATAGAGCCTGAGGTCCGTCTGACAGAGCCTCTGAAGGACGGTCATGCACTTCCACAATCAAGGCATCTGCTCCAGCCGCCATTCCTGCCAAAGCCATCGGCGAGACCAAGTGGCGATAACCCGTGCCATGACTGGGATCAACCACCACGGGAAGGTGAGTCAACTCACGCAAAATGGGGACCACATTGAGGTCCAAGCTGTTTCGTGCAAACTGATTGTCAAACGACCGAATGCCTCTCTCGCAGAGCAAGACTTGGCTGTTGCCTCCAGCCATAATGTACTCGGCTGACATCAGCCACTCCTCGACCGTGGCGGACATGCCTCGCTTCAGCAAGATGGGTTTATTGACCTTGCCCAGCTCCTTAAGCAAAGCAAAGTTTTGCATATTCCGAGCGCCAATTTGCAGCATATCCACCACGTCCAGAGCCAACTCCAGCTGCTGAATATCCATGACCTCGGAGACAATAGGCAGACCCGTCTCCTCTTTGGCCTGCTTTAGAATCTTTAAGCCCTCAGCGCCCATCCCTTGAAAGGAGTAGGGCGAACTTCTGGGCTTAAAGGCTCCCCCTCTGAGCATCGTGGCTCCCGCTTTTTTTACGGCATGGGCAATCCTAAGAGTTTGCTCCTCACTCTCCACTGAGCAGGGACCAGCCATCACCAAAAAGCTCCCATCGCCAATATCACACTCGCCAACTTTGATTTGAGTCGGTTGGGCTTGGGCAAGACGAGCCGCCAGCTTATAGGGCTTAGAAACTCTGACGACTTTTTCTATGCCTTCAAAACCCAAAAAGGCCCTCTCCTCAATCTCATGGGTTGGTCCTACCACACTGATCGTCGTCTGCTCCCTTCCGCTCACGGGAAATGGGTTGGCCCCCAATTCCACAATGCGTTCGAGAACCTTACGCAACTGATTTTCGTCGAAGCCCTTTTTCATGACGATGATCATGGTCTTTTCCTCCCTCTTCTTGTGTGTTTTCATATAGCTTTTCAAGTTGGGCCCGCGCCCGTCCGCCGCGGTAAAAGTAACCCTCTAAACTGGCCCAGGGCTGAGCTGCTGAAGCTTGAGCTCCGCCGAGGTCCTTGAGCATCTCGGTCATTCTGTGCACAAATTCCTCTCCTGCCTTCAACACCTCAGCTCGATTGCTCCCTAAAATCGATTTCCAAATTGAGAAGGGCGCACGGGCAATGCGAGTCATCTCCTTGAGCGAGGGGGTCTTGAGTCCCGGGTGCAGGGAGTTGTGTTGTAGACTCGACTCCACCCCAAGAGCCAGCCCCAGGGCCACCAGATGGGGCAAGTGACTGGATCGCGCCAGTGCACGGTCATGTTCTTCTGCAGAGATCACTTCGACATGGCTTCCCACTGTTGTCATCAGACGACGGACCAAATCCAGGTCTTCCGAACGAGAGCGGGAGGTGGGAGTGAGCAGGAAGGTTTTACCCCTGAATAGCTCTGCCGAAGAGGACTGCCATCCACCGATCTCCCTTCCAGCCAGAGGGTGACCGCCCACAAAATGAACTCCCTCAGGAAGACTCTCCTCAGCCAGCTTGCAGACAATGGCCTTTGTGCTGCACATATCAAAGAGCAAACTGCCCTTTTGCAAATGCCCCGCCTTGGAAGTCAAAATCTCAACGAAGGCCTCAATAGGCACTGCCAACGCCACCACGGGATAGGACAAGGCCTCCTCCAAACTCACCTTGCGCAGACTCACACCGGGGGATGAGTTCCCACCG
>SKYF01000051.1 GCA_007128005.1 Bdellovibrionales bacterium | reverse complement strand
GGCGATAACCGCCAAAGACAAGGCGCCCGGCTCAAATCGAACGCAGGCGTACTTGAGCGGTACGTTGGAGTGAGATTTGAGACGAGCAACGCCGTATTTGGCGGTTTCGCGCCAGTCACAAGCTAGTCTTTCTGCAGTCCCCAGGAGCCTAGATCTCTATCCAAAGTGAAGGTCACTTGAGAGAACCAGCGAAGCAGTTCGGGGCGACGGGAGCTCTGGCTGAGCCGCTCTAAGTTTTCAAGGCTTTGGGCAAAAAGGGCTGTTTGCCCTCTGAGGACATCGAGGATCCTAAGTCCCTGGGGCCCCTGCAGGACAAGGTAATTCACGGCAATCATCTCTGGACCATCTCTTTTGCCGCACAAGAGGTCTGCCCCTAGGTGGGCTTGGATTAAAAATAGGTTTTGACTGCAGTCATAGCGCCTTTGCTCCTCAGGCCTTTCGCAGCGAAAGCGGCTGATGGAGTAGATTTGCGGGCTTGCGGGAAAGTTGAGAATGCGGCTGCGTCTGTCTTCGGGCAGGGAGCGCCCCCGCAGGGAAAACTCCACGACTTCTGCTCGAAAAGCCGATTTTCGCACCAAGCCTAAATATTTTTTGAGCAGCCAGAGTTGAGTGTAGCTCTGCGCCGTTGTGGAGTTGGCCAGAGAGCTGGGAAGTCGATCTAGCCAAGGCGACAGGGCAAAGCCACTTTGGAGGTGGCTGAGGATTTGCTGCTTCGGATAAGGCCCCAGCTTGCTGAAATCCTCGTTGAGGGCTTGATGCAGGGGTTTGAGCCGCTCATCTAAAAACCTGTTGGGGTCTGTGCCCAGGCTCTCAGCCCAAACTTTAAGCTCCTTTTCATCCAAGGAGCTGCAGGTGCTTTCACCGGCCTGGCTGGCAAAAGAGAACAAAAAACTAGAGGTCAAAACCACCTGTGCAAATACGGAATAACACTTCATCTTGTTTTCATTATGACCCTCACCCGGAGGACTGACAAGAGCGAATGCCCAGGGTGCACTGCCTTTTTCCTGCAAAGCCTGGTCTCAAGTCCACGGCAAAACCCAAGCGCCGCAGAGCTCTCTTGAGGCTGCCCTTGGCAGCATAGGTGGCCAAAACACAGTTGGGCTCACAGAGGTCTTGAAGGCTTTGGACAAGACCCTCTTCCGACCACAGTTCGGGGTTCATTTTGCTGCTAAAGGCATCATAAAATAGACCACTGTAGCGCTCCGGCTCTGCTACTGGCTCTTGGGAGGGCAAGTAGGCTCCTTTGAGTTGCCAGATATCTGATTGCCGCCACTCGACCAAGGTCTGTTGAATGAGCCCTGCGGGCAATTGAAAGTGCCGACACAGAGCTTGAACGATACAGTCATAGGCCTGTGAGAAGCCCTCTGAGGCTGGCAGATTGGCGGGGGCCAGGCCCAGCCAGAGGAGAAGCTGGTCTTTCAGAAGGTCTTGAGACTCAAAGGAATGGAGTCGCTGAAGGCTCAGGGGTCGTCCCTGAAGCTCTTGCTTTTTGAGCCAGGCGGCCAGGATCATCTCATTGTACCCCAGACCAAGGCCCAGGGACATGAATTTCAGGGGCCAGCCGGCCTCCGCAACTGTCTGGATCACAGGCAGATAAATGTAGAGGCTCTCGCTCAGGGCCCCCTGGCTGTGATGCATTTTTTCTACCAGGTCAGGGGACTGCTGCCATTCCAGAGTGGGGCTGCCATCGGCAGTGGTCATAAATTGATAGCTCATAAATGGATGCTTCCTAGAGGCTTGCCAGCAGAAGCTAAGCTAGATAGAAGTCAAGGGCAATGAAAATAAGAAACCCTGAACTGCCCTACTACCCCATCAGTCACTTCTACCGCCAACACTTTGGGGAGAAGGTCTATAAGATTCCAGTCAGTGTGGCTCAAAGCTGTCCTAACCGCGAAGGGCTCAAAGGGATGCAGACCTGCAATTTCTGCGATGAGTGGGGGTCTGCGGCCTATCCGGAGATTCGTCATCACAGCCTTAGGGAGCAGATAGTAACCACCCGCCAGACCATGCGGGAAAAGTATCGGGCGCAAAAATTCCTAGTTTACTTTCAGGCCTACACCAACACGTTTAGCAAGTCTCAACAGCTGCGCCAGCAGTTTACCGAGGCCTTTTCTTTTGAGGATGTGGTGGGGGCTGTGGTGGGCACTCGTCCGGACTGCATTTCAGATGCTGTTTTAGATCTGTGGTACGAGACCTCCCAAGAGCGCTTTATGGCTGTGGAGCTAGGAGTGCAGAGTTTTGACAACAAACAGTTGGAGTGGATGCGACGGGGACATCTAGTGGATAAGACCTTTCAGGCTGTGGAGAGAATTTCGCGCAGCACCCCTCAGGTCAACTTGGGAATTCACTTGATGTTTGGGTGGCCGGGGGAGACAGATCAGGATGTTGTGGAGGCGGCGAAAATCACCAACACACTGCCTGTTCATAACGTCAAGTTACACAACTTACACGTGCTGAAGAACACCCCTTTGGCTCAAGACTATGAGGCGGGGAGCTTTCAGCCCATTGAACTTGAGGACTATTCACGACGGGTGATGTTGTTTTTGCAGCATTTAAGGCCTGAGATTGCCGTGCATCGCTTGGCGGCCCTGTCTCGGCGCTCTGAAGAGCTGATCGCCCCGCGCTGGACGGCCAAAAAGATGGAAATCTACCAGGGGATCTTGGATTATTTGCGCAGTCACCAAGCCTTTCAGGGGCAAAAGTTCTCCCCTCGGCAGAGTGAATCAAGGCTTGCCAACTTTCAGTGAGGGGGCTAGGCTTTCCCCTATGAAAAGAAAAAAAAGTGTGGCCTCGTTCAAGTGGGTGGGTTTTTATTTGGGAGTGAGCCTGTTGGCTCTAACGGGGGTCTTGGCGGCCTGTGAGACCGCCCCGAAACGTCAAGATGTGCGTGAATCCGTGGAAGATCAGCAAATGCGTCATGGTTGGACCGTGTTCAGTGGCCCTCAGCGAACCATATTGGATGTCAACGATGAGGACTCTATCCGTCGGGGAGCAAAGGTCTATCAGCAACACTGTATGCTCTGTCACGGTCAGGGCGGCCGAGGAGATGGACCTCTCGCCAAAGCCATGGGGATTCAACCCACCAGTCTTGCGGCCATTTCCAAAACCCTGCCCAACCACTATCTGGTTATTCAAATCAATCGCGGCAAGGGAGATATGCCCCACTGGGAAGATCTTCTCAGCTCCCGCGAAACATGGGATTTGACCAACTACATTCAAAGTCTTCAGAACAACTAGAGAATACCTTCGAGCTGTGCCATCACCTCTTGGACGGTGATTTTTTCCATAGCTAAAGGTCCACTCCACCCATCGGGTGCCTCTAAAACCTGAGCGCGAGGTCCTCTGGGACCCCAGCGGCGGGCCGACTCTACAAGAACATTGCTGTAGAGGCCCAAGCTAAAGGAACCTGTCGAGGCAGCCAAATGCAGCACTCCTGTGCTGGGGGCAAGGACCGCTCGAGCCCCTTGAAGAACGGCCACCAGCTCTTTGCTGGTCAGTCGGCCCACCAGCCAATGCACCTTGGGGTGTTGGGAAAAGCGCTCCTCAAGGTCTTTTAGGTACTGTCGATCTTGATATGTACCGGTGATCACCACAGGTCGGTGGGCAAGAATTTTGTCAATGGCTCTGGAGTAGTGTTTTTGCGGCCAGTTCAGGGCCGAGCCTCCCATACCGGGATGAACCACCACGTAATCTTTTTCACTGAGCCCCTTTTCCCGCAAGATGGCTCGGCCATCGGGGTGAAAGAGATTAAGGGCAGGGGCTTGCCCTTCAAGACCTCCGGTCGGGCTCTCTGGTTTCTTTGGATCAGAGGATTGGATGCAGCTCAAAAGCAACTCCAGATTGTACTCAGTCTCATGCCGTTGCGCGAGTGAGCGCTTTTGCCGTAAACCTTGATTGTAAAACAAAAACGAATGCCATTGACTGAGTCTTCCCCCCCTCTTTGGGACCCGGGCCAAAAACAGGGCCAGTCCCACCCACCAGGGCGCGTGAAAGACAATAGCCTGTTGCGGAGAGTACTGTTTGAGCCAGCGAACCAGCCTTAAGACCCCGCGCAGGGAAAACTTCAAAGAGTGCTCGGTGTAGGATCTCTGGGGCTGAGCCAGGTCACAGACAAAGCCCAGCCCAGAGGTGATCAGCCAGTGGCAGTAGTACTCTTTCACTTCATGCACCTGATCCACCGGTAAGTTCAATACAAGATCACCCATGCGATCCATGCGCACGAGGAGCAGATCAATTTTTCTCTCAGGCTGTGGCATAGGCCCGAATATGTCATGCAAAAGCACTTGCGTCCACTGTCTCGACTGCTATAAACGCCCCATGAGTTTAGAAGAGCGAGTCCGTCAGGAGCTAGTCCACGGATGCCAGCGTCTTTATGGGCGCAATATGTTGGCCGCAGCTGACGGAAACTTAAGTTTTCGGCTCAGTGATGACAGAATTTTGATCACTCCCTCGGGAGTGGCCAAAGCCTTTTTGTCCGCGAGTGAAATGGCTGTGATGAGCCTGGATGGAGAGGTTTTGCAGGGGAGTCCCTCTGGAGAAAGGTTGATGCATCTTGAGGTTTACCGGCGCTGTGACAAGGCCAAGGCCGTTGTCCACGCCCACCCACCGACGGCCATTGCTTGGTCGGTGGCTCGGCCCGAGCTGAAGGAGCTACCCAATGAGGCTTTATCTGAAGTGATCCTCGCAGCGGGCTCTATCCCTATTGTGCCCTATTCAAGGCCCTCCACTCAGGCCATGGGCGACAGTCTTAGACCCTTCTTGCCCCAGTCTCGGCTGATGATTCTGTCCCGTCACGGGGGGTTGAGTTGGGGAGAGAGCCTAGATGAGGCTCTTGGGGGGATGGAGAGGCTTGAGCATGTAGCCCATATTCTTTGGTTGGCTGAGGGGCTTGGAGGCTTGACTTCACTTCCCCCTCAAGAGGTCGAGGCCCTGTGGCAAATGCGTCGGCAGATGGGAGATAAAACTCTATGACATCTCCAGAGGAGTGGACCTTGCAATCCCTGTCCCTGCGCTGGAAACAGGGGGACTTACAGATCCTGGATCAGAGGCTTTTGCCTCAGACAGAGCAGTGGCTCGCTATAGAGGGCATTGAAGATATGGTGTCGGCCATTCAGGCTTTAAAAGTCCGGGGAGCTCCCCTGATTGGAGTGGCGGCGGCCTTGGCTCTAGCCGAGGAGGGCCACAGACTGATGGCTCAGCAAGAAGGGGGGGCGAGACAGGATTTCCTGTCTGCCTTGGCCTCGGCACGACGGAGCTTGGCAGACAGCCGTCCAACGGCGGTCAATTTGATGTGGGCTTTGGATCGCCTGTGGCAAAGAGTGGAGACTGAGAATAACACTGCGCCAGGAGCCGATGAACCTCCAGGGAGTTCAGACGCGACTTTCTTGGGGATGGAGAAGATCTCGGTGGCTTTGACTGAGGAGGCTCGAGCGATTTTTGCCGAAGATGTCCAGCTCTGTGAACGCATTGCAAAGCAAGGTGCTTCGCTCATCGAGAATGGAGAGGGTATCCTCACCCACTGCAACACCGGAGGGCTGGCGACAGCGGGCGTGGGCACGGCCTTGGGAGTGATTCGCAAAGCCCATGAACAGGGCAAAAAAATTCATGTCTATGTGGATGAGACCAGGCCACTTTTGCAGGGAGGACGACTGACCACCTGGGAGCTCTCTTGTCTGGGCATCCCTCACACCTTGATCTGTGACAGCATGGCCGCAAGCCTCATGGCTCAAGGCAAGGTGCAAAAGGTGATTGTAGGTGCTGACCGCATTGCTCAAAATGGGGACTTTGCCAACAAGGTTGGAACCTACAGTTTGGCAGTGCTGTGTTTTTATCACCGCATTCCCCTGCTGGTGGCAGCACCCTGGAGCACGGTGGATCTCAACTGTCGCACGGGAGCAGAGATCCCAGTCGAGCAAAGACAGGCCGAGGAGGTTTGGGGGCTGTCAGGAGCTCAGAACAGTCCTGTTTACAATCCAGCCTTTGATGTCACACCCCATGAGTTGGTACAGCATTGGATTTTAGATAGAGGTGTTTACTCTCAGCAAGAGGTAGCAGGGGCCTTAAAAAAGGAGTTTTGAATATGTGGGCAATCATTGGTGGATCAGGCTTTGAAAAATTTGATGGCTTTACTCCCGTCGAAAACTTGGACAGGGAAACCCCCTTCGGTCTCTGCTCTACGGGTTTAAAAAAAGTGCGAGTAGGAGAACAGGAGTGTCTCTTTCTGTCTCGCCACGGAGAAAAACACGAGCTGTTGCCCTCTGAAGTCAACTATAGGGCCAATATCTTTGCCTTAAAAGCTCATGGCGCTCAGGCCATTTTGTCCTTTTCAGCTGTGGGAAGTCTGCGACAGGAGTTCAAACCTGGAGATATGGTTGTCCCCAGTCAGTATCTGGATCGCACCAAAGGGCTGCGGGCCCACAGCTTTTGTGGAGGTGGGATTGTGGGGCATATGTCCCTTGCCCACCCAGTCTGTCACAAGGCCATCTCTCGACTGAGGGAGTTGATCGGTGGCAGTCAAGACTTGCAGTCCTGGGACAGTCACTTTGCCAAAACCTATGTCTGTATTGAAGGGCCCAACTTTTCCACTCAAGCCGAGTCCAATTGGTACCGTCAAATGGGGGCTGATATCATCGGGATGACCAACTACCCAGAGTACGCCCTGGCTCGCGAAGCAGGGCTCACCTACTTGCCCTGCTGTTTTGTGACCGACTACGACTGCTGGGATGACAGCATCCCTCATGTCACCCTCAGTGAAGTCCTTGAGGTGATGAGATCCAACAATGCCAAGGCCTTTGCCCTGGCCAGCCAAGTCTTGGCTCTGGAATCCGCCCTTTACGGGGACTGCGACTGTTCGGAGCAGGGCTTAAAGAACGGTCTTATGACTCCAGAGTCCGCTTGGCCTGAGGCCAGCCGAGACTGGCTGAATGTGCTCAGAGGGGACTACTGACCGGGCGGCCAGATGGGCAGATGCTCTGGAGTCAGAGCTGATCCCAGGC
>SKYF01000192.1 GCA_007128005.1 Bdellovibrionales bacterium | reverse complement strand
GGCGTCATTGTGGTTGGCCAGGTTGAACTCCAAAAGCGCCACACTCTCTAGGGCCGCCTCCACTTGGCGCCGGATATTGTCTCTTTGCGTGATCATTTGCTCGTAATGGGCCCGGTAAAAGTGGCTGTGCAGGATAATGGGAATGCCTAAGGCCATTGAGGTCAGCACTCCCAAAACAATAAGAGTGGGTAAAAGAGAAAATCCTTGTGGATTCCTAATCATCCTTAAATGATGAAGCAGGTTGAAATAGAGTCAAGGTCTTTGCAGTTTTGAGGCTTTTGCATTATCTGAGTCCAGGTTGTCTGAAGTTCAGTGAAGGGGAGTTTGTCCCCCTCAGAAAGGACGGAGTTGAAGTGAATGTGTTGAATGTTTCAAGTCATATACGAAACCTTGTCCCCTACTCGCCGGGAAAGCCCATTTCTGAGACCAAAAGGGAGTTGGGGCTGGAGACAGTGGTGAAGTTGGCCAGCAATGAAAACCCCCTGGGGCCCTCGCCTAAGGCCCTGAAGGCCATTCAGGCGGCCTTGCAGGAGATCCACCTCTACCCGGACGCGGCAGCCTACGAGTTAGGGCAGGCCTTCGCTGAACGCTACGGTGTTCCTCGAGAGTGTCTGGTGTTTGGCAATGGCTCCAATGAGCTTATTGATTTGTTGGTCCGAGTCTTCTGTGAGCCCAATAAGGAGGCCATTTTGACCTCAGATGCCGCCTTTGTGGCCTACCCCATCTGTGCCCAGGCGGCCAGAGTCGAAGTCAAAACGACTCCTTTGACTCAAGACTTAAAGTTTGACCTTCAGGCCATGGCCGCCCAGCTGCGCCAGCCAGAACTCGCTCAGAGAGTTCGTCTGGTGTTTATCGCCAACCCCAATAATCCCACCGGGACCTATGTCAATCAAGGGGAGCTTGAGGCCTTTTTGGCAGAGTTTGGCAACAGGGAGGATTTATTGGTTGTGCTCGATGAGGCCTATGTGGAGTTTGTCAGGGCTTTAGACTATCCCAGTGGCTTGGAGTTGATGAAGCAATACCCTGGGCTTGTATTGCTGCGCACCCTGAGCAAGGTCTATGGCCTTGCTGGCCTGAGGGTGGGGGCCTTGGTGGCCCGGCCGGAGTTGGCGGATTTACTGCACAGAGTTAGGAACCCCTTTAATGTCAATAGCTTAGCTCAGGCGGCTGCAGCGGCAGCTCTTTCTGATCAGGACTACTTAAAACGAGTCCAAGAGCTGACCTGGTCGGGTCTAGATTACTTTTATAAAGAGCTTGAGGCTTTAGGACTTAAGTACTGGCCATCCCAAGGGAACTTTGTCCTATTTGACAGCTTCAGGGATTCGTCGGCCCTGTTTCAGTCCTGGCTCAAGCGCGGGGTTATTTCCCGGCCGGTGAAAAACTACGGGCTTGCCACTCATATCCGGTTGAGCGTGGGGCTGAGGGAGGAGAACGAGCTGGCCATGTCAACTCTGGCGGAGGTGCTTAAAGAAGTACCCCCTTCGACTCAATCAGCGGGGGATGACAAGTGACCGACCCTAAGACCTTTACCCCCAATCTGGTGACCGTGGATGGACCTGCAGCCTCGGGAAAATCCTCCCTGAGTCGGACTTTGGCGAAGAGCTTTGGCTGGAAGTGGGTTTCTACGGGGGCCTTTTATCGAGCCCTGGCCTATGTGGCCCGACAAAGGGGAGTGGATTTGGGTGACGAGGAGGGCTTGGTTCGCCTGGCTGAGTCCTCCTGTTGGCGGGTGGAATTGGACGAGGAGCGCACCCGAGTCTACCTACAGCGCTCCAATCAGGCCTCGGAGCAGGATGTGACCGATAGAATCTATCAGGAGAGCGTGGGGAGTGACGCCTCGCGCATCAGTCAATTTCAAGGGGTTAGAAGGAGCCTGCTTGAAGCTCAGCGCCAATGTGCGGTGGGGGTTCAGGGCCTGGTGGCCGAGGGAAGAGACTGTGGAACGGTGATTTTCCCTCAGGCCCCGGTCAAGATCTATCTGACAGCGGCCAGCGACAGCCGAGCCCAGCGCCGGGCTCAAGAACAGGATCAAGATTGGGCGGAGATTCAACGGGCGCAGATCCAAAGAGATCGGCAGGACTCGACGCGCAAGGCAGCTCCTCTGCAGATCCCTGAGGGGGCTGAGGTCATTGACAGTAGCAATATGAGTCTTGAGCAGGTCGTGCAAGAGGCGGAGAAAATCCTGCGAAAAAAGCTCCTTGGGCTCTAACTCAAAGTGTAAATTCTTTTTGACTTTGGCTCTCGAGCCTCTATAACAGGGACCTATCCCAAGGGTCATGTCATTTAAAATCAGGATTTCTGTGGGAAATAAAAATCGAGCCTTGTCGGGCAAAGGGCAGCGGCTCAGAGGAGGTAATCTTTGCGTATGGTCGATCACAGCACAGGATCAAAAATGAAATCAAAAGCCCAAATTGAGAGAGAGAAAGTCTTAGCTCTACTGGACGAAGCTGACAAAGAGGTGCCCGCCAACCCTGGTCTGGCCTCTATGGGGCAAAAAGTCGAAGATGAGTTTGCCAGTCTGTTTGAGCGCTCCTTAGAAGATAGAGATTTCAAAGTTGGGGATGTGGTAAGTGGAAAAGTCGTTGAGGTTCAAGAAGACTATGTTCTCGTGGACATTAATTATAAGAGCGAGGGTTTGATTCCCATTGCTGAATTTCGCATGGTAGAGGGGCAGCGGCAGGTCAAAGTGGGCGATGAAGTCGAAGTCTACATCGACCGCGTGGAAAATGAGAACGGAATGGTCGTTCTTTCCAAAGACAAGGCAGATATGCTGCGCGCCTGGACAGATATTTCTCGAGCGGCTGAAAATGAGGAGGTCATTGAGGGGACCATCATTTCCAAAGTCAAAGGTGGTCTCAGCGTGGACATTGGCGTAAAGGCCTTTTTGCCAGGCAGCCAGATTGACCTGAGGCCCGTGCGCAATATGGATCACTACATTGGCAAGAGCTACAAATTCAAAGTGATTAAGTTCAACAAAAAGCGGGGCAATATAGTTCTTTCAAGAAGGGCTCTGCTTGAAGAAGAGCGAGAGAGCTTGCGCACTCAGACCCTTGATCAGATGGCTGAGGGCTCGGTGGTGAGAGGCCTGGTTAAGAACATCACTGACTACGGGGCCTTTATTGACCTTGGTGGCATGGATGGGCTGCTGCATATTACTGATATGAGCTGGGGCAGAGTCAAGCACCCCTCCGAGATCATCAATGTGGGTGATGAAGTGGAAGTCAAAGTACTTAAGTTTGACAACGAGAAGGAGCGCGTCAGCCTAGGCATGAAGCAACTGAGGCCTGATCCTTGGGAGGATGTGGCTGGCCGTTTCCCCGTCGGTGCAAAGATGACCGGCCGAGTGGTGTCTTTGGCTGATTATGGTGCCTTCTTAGAGCTGGCTGAGGGAGTGGAAGGACTTGTCCATGTCAGTGAGATGAGCTGGACAAAAAGAGTCAAGCACCCCTCGCAGGTGGTCAAAGTGGGTGACGATATTGAAGTGCAGGTGTTGGAGGTGGACAGAGACAACCGCCGTATCAGTTTGGGCATGAAGCAGCTTCAGCCCAACCCCTGGCTGGAGCTGAAAGAAACCTACCCTCCAGGGACCATCATTGAAGGCGAAGTCAAGTCGATCACTGATTTTGGGGCCTTTATTGGCGTCGAAGAGGGCATTGACGGTCTGGTGCATATCTCAGACTTCTCTTGGACCAAGCGGATCAATCACCCCTCAGAGGTCTGCAAAAAGGGTGATAAGCTGAGAGCCGTGGTTCTTGGCGTGGACATAGAAAACGAGCGCTTTAGCCTTGGCATGAAGCAGCTAGAGGGTGACCCCTGGGCTAATATTGAGGACAAGTACAAGATCGGCTCTCAACATGAAGTGAAGGTGGTAAAGTCAGCGGACTTTGGAGTCTTCGTAGAGTTGGAATCTGACATTGAAGGGCTCATTCACATCAGTGAGTTGAGCACAAAGAGGGTGGAAAAGCCCGAGGATGTGGTCCAAGTGGGTGAAACCATCACTGCAGAGATCATCACCATCGATAGAGATGCCAGGAAGATTGGTCTGAGTGCAAAACTAGTCAAGCTGCGCGAGCAGAAGGCGGATGTCGACGACTACGTCAAGAAGGTCACTTCCACCTCAAAGACCAGTTTGGGAGACCTCTTTGGTGACACTCTTAAAGGTGCGGCCGGAGCATCGGGAGCAACGTCTGATGCAGCGGAAAAGCCCAGCGAAGAGCAGTAAGTAGCAGCTTGGCTTGTAAGCGAGCCTGCTCAAGTTTCGCAAGAGGGAGGCAAGTGGAGTGGCAAAAAAGGCTTCGGAACCTAAAAAGCCTCTTTCCGTAGAATGGTTTCAAGAGATATGGCCTCAGGAGCGGGATGTGATGTCCCGCCCTGATCGCTATCGCTACGTGCGCAGGCTCATAGTTCCTGAAGGCTGTGTGTTTTGTAAGGCGCGCGAGACAGGGGTGGGTTTTGAAAGCCTCAACCTGTATATGGGCGAGACGGCCATGCTTGTACTCAACAAATACCCCTACAACAATGGACATTTGTTAGTTCTGCCTCAGCGCCATGTGGGCAGCCTTTTGGATTTGTCTGAGAAGGAGAGTTTGGAGCTTTATGCTTTGCTGCGTAAGGCCCAGGCGGCCCTTTTAAAGGTTTATAACTGCTCGGGTTTTAATATTGGAATCAATCAGGGAGCTGTGTCGGGTGCAGGGATCCCCGACCACTTGCACTGGCATATCGTGCCTCGCTGGGCTGGCGACACCAATTTCTTCCCAATTCTCGCTGAAACTAAAGTTCAGGCAGAAAGCCTTGAACAAACCTATGAGCGTCTATTACCCTACTTTCGAGGTATAGATGATGATCAAAGATAATCCGCTGACAAAACAGGGCATTGATTTTGAGTTGGACCATATTGGGATTGCGACCCCCAGTCTGGACGAGGGAAAGAGAATCTATGAAGCTCTGTCCTTGGGTGATCCGGAAGTTGAAGAGGTTCCCACTGAAAAGGTCCGAGTGGCCATGTATGAGCTTGCCAATGGAGCGCGAATTGAGCTTCTAGAGCCAACTCATCCGGACAGTCCCGTGGCTAAGTTTTTGTCTCGCAGAGGCCCTGGGATTCACCATATCTGTCTGCGTGTGAAGGATTTGCGCAAGGTGATGGACGAGCTTTTGGCTGGGGGTGTGCGATTGACCAGCCAGGAGCCTAAGCCGGGTGCTCATGGCTGCTGGGTGACTTTCGTTCACCCGTCTGAAGCGGGGGGGGTTCTGCTCGAACTCAGTCAGCGACCATGAGAATGAGTCCTCAGGGCATTCAGTTTGTGCCAGTGACCCCCATGGTGAAGAAGCTGCTCATTGTGTCTTTGGTCTCTTGGTTTTTTCTGGTCATGATTTTGCAAAACTTTTTTCTGACGGGCCAGCCTGTATTTTATTGGTTGGGTTTGGTTCCCCACTCTCTGTTCACACAATTTACCATTTGGCAGCCTCTCACCTATATCTTTGTTCACTCCACGGGGATCTTCCATGTGGTGTTCAATATGCTGCTGTTGTGGTGGTTGGGTGCAGAGCTTGAGATGCGCTGGGGCGGCAAGTTTTTTCTCACCTACTATTTGGTCTGTGGCGTGGGGGCGGCTTTTATTTACTTGGTTTCAGTGGGAATGTACGCTCTGGTCACGGGAAATTACAGTGTTCTGTTGAGCCCCGTGGTTGGAGCTTCGGGCTCAGTTTTTGGTCTCTTGCTGGCCTACGGACTTCTTTTTGGCGACAGAGTTTTTTATTTCTTTATGCTTTTTCCCATGAAGGCCAAATACTTTGTGATGATTTTGGCTGCCATAGAGCTATTGAGTGTTTTAGGCAGCGGAGTGGGTGGGCCTGTGGCCAATCTGGCCCATTTGGGGGGGCTAGTTTCGGGCTTTGTCTTTTTGTGGGGCTGGGGCCGGTGGAAGGCCAGAGGGCCTCGCAGAGGAGGGCCTGGGCAAAGGCGGGGTGGACCCGGTCTCAAACTCGTGGTAGATAATGAGCGCGATCGCCCGGGTCAAGGCGGGCCCAAGTACTGGAACTAAGGAGGTCAACTTTATGGATTTACGCAAAGCGCTTAAGGACATTAAGTTTGATAAAAGGCTTGTGGGCTTTCATCAGGCACAGGGGCAGCTCTCTGAAGAGGAGCTGAAAAAGCACGAAGAGGCTCTTCCGGACCTGTCAGAGCAAACAGAGAATTTGGATCTTGAGTCTGGCCGCAGCGAGAGGGATCGCTTTAGCTAGCTTTTACTCAGTAACTTTTTTGGCAGAGGTCACAAAAAGGAGATCAGCGAGTGAGCTCTTGGGCGTTGGCTCGGAGTTGTTGGGCGAGAAGCTGATTGTGGATGGGCTTCCATGTCTCACCCACGATAGCCCAAGGGCCAGGCTCCGCATTAGGTCCATTGTCGAGCCGCTCAAGATAAAGAGTTTTTTCTCCAAAGTCAGACAGGTGATCTGACTCATAGGCCTGTACAAAGCGGATGATTCGGCGTTCTCCCTGGCCAAGAATTTGCGGCTCAAAAAGCCCCACTCGAATAAACTCATAACGCTCATTTAAACTCTTTTTATGGGCTCGCCAAGCCCGTCGATTCATGCCGGAGGACTCAAAGTCTGGGTGGTAGAAGCTCATGTAGGTTTCGAGGTCTTTTGACTCCCATGCTCGTCTCCAGTTCTCAAGCCAAGTGCGCATTTGTTGGCTCTGCAGGATCTGGCGAGCGGGATCGATATAAGTCGTTTTTTCCTCAACAATGATAGGTGTGCGGCCAAGGGCAATATACTTTTGAATTTCATCCATGTGTTCGTTGCGGATCACAACGCAGCCCCTTGAGCCCCTCCAAAGTGAAGTTGTATCGGGAATGCCGTGAAGCCATATACCAGAACCTGTTTTGCGATCTCTGCGATCAAAGAAGTTGGGGTAGTCCATGGTAAAGGCTCTGACTCCGTACTCTTCAAAATTCAGTTGGCGACCCTCATACATATGCTCAAAGAAGTAAATTCCCTCAGGGGTCTTCAAATCACCTAAAACCATTTTGTCCCCAGGAACGCGCCCCAAGTCCGTGGCATAGGAAGTCACAAAGACAATCTGGTTGTTGTTCTTTCTCCATACACTCAGAGTGCGGGCAGATTTATCAACAACAATGGCATAGGGGGAAAAGTACTGCCCCAAACCCAGCTGAGTCAGTCCGCTGGGAATAGAGCCCGGCACAGGGACAAAGGGATCAGGATCGGGCTTAAAGTTGGCTGCCGAAGCATCAGGGGTCTGTGAAGACTCGAGGGACGCTGCTGCAGAGAAGGCATCCTCTTCCGAAGAAATTGTCGGCTCGGCCCAGCCGTAGACGCTAAGCATTATAGCGGGTATTGTGAGTAAGGCCAAGGTTTTGATCATTCTTTATTATAGTGAAATAGCCCGGGGTAAAGTCAAGAAATGGGCTCTTTAAAGCAGGAAGATGTCTTAACCTGAGACGGCGGCGGAGGCGGAGGCTCAGTGATTGAGACAGCCTCTTTTGCCCTGCCTCTTTTGCCCTTAAGTCTAGGGGGTGGGGTGCCGAAAAGGGGTAGGTGAGTGGAGCCCGATGTAAGGGCTTCGGGCCAGAGGGTCAGAGGGCCAATGGGGCAATGAGCCAGCCGCCAAATTTGTGAGTCAAACTAGAGCCTCACCAACAGAACTCGATCCTGCCTCTTCTTAATGACTTATCTCCTCGCTTCATCCTCTCCAGCCCAAACTTCTTCACCCCCTCTCGCACATTGCAACTGACACACAAAAGGCGCAAACTCTCCTCCTCGCAGCCTCCCCCGCGAGCCACCGGAACAATGTGATCCACCTGAAGCCCCACCATCTCTCTCCCACACTCGAGACCTCTTGCCCTTTGAAATCGACCTCGGTTTGGGCGCGGCGGTTTCGATGCAGCATCTCCTTAGCGCCGGAGTGGATGGCGTCGCTTTCCCTCGTCTTTTGCCAAACCTTTTATCCTTGAGAGTCTCCTTGCTCAAAGCTGCCATCTCGCCAATCAGCTCGGCCCAGCTCATCCCCATGGCCTTTTGTCCCAAAAGAGCGCGAACTTCTTCAAGCTCGGCCAAGAGCTCTTTGCTGAGAACCAACCGCAGCTCCGAGTGTTCCCCCGACAAAATCCGAGTCTTTTCCTTTGGCAGGGACACATCTAAGCCTGCATCTTGCCTCTTCTCCATAAGGGCTGCTTGGCCCTGACGTGAGGACTTGTGCTCAAGCTCTTTGAGAACCTCCAGCTTGTCTTTGGCCTGAAGGGGTTTGTCGGGGCAGGTCTTCTTCACCTCGTTGAAAAAGCTCTGGGCCTGGCAGATATTGGTGAGATTGAGGCTCCCATCTTCAATCTTTTTCTCCAGCTCCTTTGCCTCCTCTTGGGGCAGCTCTCGGAGCAACTTCATGGCCTGAATCCTTCGCCCGGCTTGGCCTTCGGAGTAGCCAAGCTCTCTCACGGCATAGTCGAAGAGGCTTTTGTAACCAAGGTCGGAGTAGAGCTTGCGCCTTTCCACCTCCCTCAAGTGGTGAAGGATTTCGGTGACAAGACTTCTCTCTCTTTGCACCAAAAGCTGCATGCGCTTCAGCAGGTCCCGATCACTGAGGTTCTGGGGTTGGCTTTGGGCCTTGCTTTGGGCCTGGCTTTCGGGCAGGACTTCAGATTGTCTAGGAGTCTCGCTTGTAGATTTATGGGTGGGCTGCTTTTGCATTGGGGTTCTCCTCCTGGCGATGGGTAGGTCAGTTCACTTGAGTGGGATGACTCTATCATAGGTTTTTTTTCGACCTTTTTTAGAGGGCCCCAGACCCCTCTACAACAGGCTCTTAAAGGCGCTCAAGGAGACTGTCCTCGGCCTCTTTTCAGTCGGGGAGACTGTTTTTTTGTAAAGGTCACTTTTTATTCAACCAAGGGCATTTTAGAGAGTCGAAAAGTCGGTCAATAAATAACGTCCGTTGTTATTATTTTTATTTGCTATATAATTTTATTTACGGCGGGAAATAAAAGGCCTTCCAGTCAACTCATAAACACTTTCAAAGGTCAAATTGTCGCTCCAACAGAAGTTTAGATCTACCATCTATCGCACCATCATATCTAATGCCGATAATTTTGCGGCAATTCGAGGTGAGACTTCTGCCTGTCGGAGGGCTAAGGTCAGGTTTTGTGAGCGGTGGTTTGGACACAGCGTCTCCTTAGCGCCGGAGTGGATGGCGCCGCTTTTGAGGGCTTGGTTACTGGCGCTATCTAGTGTAAACAGTCAAAAAATATTTATAATTATTTTGTAGAGCTCGATTGGAGCATAAGCGTCAGGAAGCCCTTGGGGGGCGCGCGGCTTGAGTCTGAGTTTCAATTTTGGCATATTGGGCCCCAAAGGAGATCTGAGGCAGTAAATGACGAGGGTGGTAAGAACGAAGAGGGTGGTAAGAACGAAGAAGGTGATAGAGATGAAGCCGAAACTGATGAAATTGAACAGGATCAAAGGGCTGTGGTTGCTCGGTGCGGCTCTGTGGGGGCAGGGAGCTTTGGCTCATACCATTGTCAACATCGAGGCCATTCGGCTGAGGGCCATGGAGCAAATAAGGCCAGAGACGGGGCATGGCTTTGCTGGGCGCCTTGAGTTTCAGTTGGACTCTACGTCTGGAAATGTACAGCAGTTTGCCACGGAGTTGAGCAACAGCCTGCTGTGGCTGAGGCCCCAGGGCTACAATATCTTTATTGTCAATGGCCGCTATGGGGAGAGCTTTTCAGTAAAAAATGCCAATCGACTCTTTGCCCATTTGCGCCATGTGCAGAGCATAAGCCCGGTGCTGTTCTGGGAGATTTTCACTCAGGCTCAATCAGATGAGTTTAAGCGGCTGAGACTTAGGGCTTTGGCCGGAGGAGGTCTGCGCAGGCAACTGTGGGAGAGCCGAAGCCATCAGGCCTTGAGTGCCTATGGGGGGCTTGGGGTCTTTTACGCTCTTGAGGAGTTGAAGGCCACGGCGGCAAGCTCCCAGTATCGAGATGAGTTCGTGCGCATCAATAGCTACTTTTCCATGGTGAAGAGATGGACCGAACCCCAAGTCGCTGTTTCGACAACCCTCTACTTCCAGCCGCAAATTGAGCGGTTAAAGGATTTTCATCTGTTTTGGGAGACTGCACTCACTTTTCAATTGACTCAGCGCCTGGCCACAAAGTTGAGTGTAGATGTGGTGCATGACAACCAACCCCCCGAGGAAGTCAAGAAAACCGACAGTCGCTACCGGGTGGGCTGGACTTGGTCCTATTGAAGCAAGAAAAAACCTAGTCGATAGTAGGCGAAAACAAGGCGAAAACAAGGCGGAAACAAGACGGAAGCAGACAAGTGCAGATGGATGAGAGCAGATGAAAGTAGCTTCGCAGTCCCTTCCTCAGCGTTGGCAGGCGGAAAAGCTCTATTTTGATAGCCCGTCTTTTTTTAAAGATGTACTCGAAGCTATTCAGGCAGCCAGACGGTCCGTCTTTATTGAGCTGTATATTTTTGACGTCTATGGGCTGGGCCAAGAGGTCATCACCTCTCTGCTTGAAGCTCAGAGCCGAGGGCTGGATGTTCGGGTGATTGTGGATGGGATTGGCAGCTCAAGCTGGATCACCACGGATTGGCTGGTCGACTTTGAGGCCAGAGGGCTGAAGGCTCGAGTCTTTCATCCCGTGCCCTGGCCCTTTTCCCGCTTCTTTTGGCCCCAAACCTTTCGCCTGTCGCAGACTTTTGACCTCTGGCGAAGGGTCAACCGACGCAATCACAAAAAGATGTTCTTAATTGACGATGAAAGGGCCTTTGTCGGCAGTATGAATGTAGCCGAGCATATGGTGGAGTGGCGGGAGACGGGGGCTCAGGTGCAAGGGGGGGAGATCAAGAAGATGCGCCACTCCTTTGAACTCAATTGGCGCAGGGCATTTTCCCCGAGCTCGGAGATGAAGCTAAAAATCTTGAAGTTGCGCAGCTCTGAGTTGGCCTCGGATTTAGTTCTGTTGAATCATCCGCGAAGTCTGCGTCGGCGCAAGATGAACCTGTGGGTAGAGAGTGTGCAGTCGGCCCAGAAGCGGGTGTGGATCACCAGTGCCTACTTTGCACCCCCTCTTCGCCTGTTGGCAGCTCTCTCCCAGGTGGCTCGCCGTGGAGTGGACGTTAAGGTTTTGCTGCCCTATCAGCCCGATGTGCGCATCATGTACTGGGTGCACTTGTTAATTCTGGCCAAACTCCTAGAAAGCGGTATCAAGGTCTATATGTATCTGCCTCAGCTGCTCCATGCAAAAAGCCTTATTGTGGATGAGAGCTGCTGGCTGGGCTCTTCAAATATGAATCAGCGCAGCTTTTTGTTGGACTTGGAGGTGGATGTCAAGCTGACCCATGAGGAGTCTATGGAGGCCCTCAAGGATAGGTTTCTGTTGGACATCAGCCAATCTCACTTGGTAACCAAAGATGATCTCAAGTCTCGCTCCACTTTTGAGGTTCTTTTTGCTAGGATAGTGTTTTTCCTGTTTCAGAGATGGATTTGAGCTTTTTAAGCATCGAGTAAAAAGAGAGTAGCAAAAGGGAACAGCAAAAGAGAGTGGCAAGATAGAACAAGTAAAAATTAAGGTTCTCACCTATAACATTCACAAGGGCTTTCCCTTTCACCGGCGCAAGTATGTGCTCTCTGAAATGCGCGAGGCCATTCGTCAAAGCGGGGCGGATCTCGTGCTCCTTCAGGAAATTTTAGGTCACCACCCTAAGAAGGAGCTGGTGGAGCAGGATGCAATGGGTGAGGCCGAGACCAGCTCGCAATTGGAGTACTTGGCCGATACCATCTGGACTCACTATGCCTATGGCAAAAATGCCGTCTACACCAGCAACAACCACGGCAACGCCCTTCTCAGCCGCTATCCCATTATTCGCTGGGACAACATTGACCTGAGCACCAACCGCTATGAGCGTCGGGGGCTGCTCCATGCCGAGGTGGGCTTGCCTGACTGGAAAAGTCGCTTTCATGTGCTCTGTGTTCACCTTGACCTGACGGAGAAGGGGCGAAAGAAGCAAATGCGACAGATCTCTCGCCGGATCAAGCAGGAGATCTCCTCGGATGAGCCGCTGATTTTGGCCGGGGACTTCAATGATTGGCTGAAGAATATGGGTGAGGAGATGGAGGCAGAGCTGGGCTTAAAGGAAGCTCATAGGGTCTGCCATGGGGACTACGCCAAGACCTTTCCGAGCTGGTGGCCTCTGCTTTCCTTGGATCGCATCTATGTGCGCGGCTTTGAGGTGATGGCCGCAGAGGTTGTGTCTGAGTCTGGTTGGAAAGACCTCTCCGATCACAGGCCTCTGTGTGCGGAACTTGTCCTATCTACGGTTGGCTCGGCCGGGTCTAAACCAGCAGCGAGGCCTTAATCCCACCTCATGTCCTGAGTCTTTGGTGCAGGTGCCCTTGCGATAATCTCTCTCATCCAGAGAGTCCTCAGGCCCTCTTAGACACAAGGAGGCCTGAAAGTAGGTGTCCAGTCGGCATTGAGTGGGGGGATGGGAGGCAAAGGTGTTACCCACTCTGTTTGTATCGGGCTGGTCAAATCGGGGTTCGCGTTCCTCGTTGAGAATATCTTGAAACATTCGGCTGACGGAGAGTCCCGCCATGGTGGCTCGCTTGCAGATATTTTGTTGGTCTATGGAGCCCTCCCAAACTTGTTCACACCGACTGGCTACCAGGGGGTCCACTTCATTGTGGGCCAACCACTCCCTATTCTCCTCAGCTGTGTACACCAGTCTCATGCAATGGAGGTTGGCAAAATAATCGGATTGTCCCTCATTCGAGGCCCAGGTTGCCGAGACGGTGTACTTGGGGCTGCCTCCCAGATGATGGCCCATCTCATGACAGGCGATGAGCATAAGCCCGTCTGGAGTGACATCTGGGTGACGGGCTAACCCCCCATACATGGTGATGATATAAGTGCCCAAGCCCCGGTGAGCCGCCGCATTCACTCGTCCATTGCTCCACTGTCGATCCACCACGAGTCTGACCCGCCTCCGCGCAACGATGGGCGAGTAGATCTCTTCAATGCGGTCCAGGACAGCGTGAAAGACCTCTTCATCCATGGCAAGGTTGTGGTATTCATCCGCGGGAATATAGAGGTCGTTCTCCGGCACAAAGCCCTGACAGAGTGGTTGGGGCTGAGCCAACAAGGCCAGCAGGCTGAGACTTGCAAGGACAGAGGCCCAAATCATCTTTTTGATCAAAAAAGAGCTCCCCCGTAAGTGTTAGATTTAAGCCTAATGGAAGAGTATAAATTCTCCCCAGAGGTATTTTCGGAACTAGGTCTTGGTCGGGTGATTAGGATATGTTTGACATTACTTTATAATTTCGGCGAAAATATAAAGTAATGTATATAAGGGGGCTAGAGACCAAAATTACCGAGACCCTTCAGAGGGGAAAGAGCCTGTTGATTCTGGGGCCTCGGCAAGTGGGAAAGACCACCCTCCTTAGAGAGCTCTCGACGGACCTCAGTATTGATCTTTCTATCAACCGCGTCCGACAAAACTATGAGCGAGATCCCTCTGTGATCATTGAAGAGATTCAAGCTCTGAAAAAAAAATGTCCCCTTGTCGCCATTGACGAGATCCAGAAGGTTCCTCAGTTGATGGACGATATCCAGTACCTTGTCGATAACAAGAAGGCTCAGTTTATTCTCACTGGTTCTTCAGCTCGCAAGCTGACCCACTCAGGAGTCGTAAACCTGCTTCCTGGCCGATTGGTCCAACTTCGAATGGATCCACTGTCTCTCACAGAGGCTCCAGCGGTTTCTCTGACAGATCTACTTGTCTACGGCTCCCTGCCTGGAATTTTGACAGTCAAGGACCCCAAACATCGCGAAGAGGATCTTGCCAGCTACGTGGAGACCTATCTAGAAGAAGAAATCCGGAAGGAAGCGGTCACTAGAAATATGGGTGACTTCAATCGATTTTTAGAATGCGCGGCCATCGAATCCGGGCAGGTGGTCAATCTGACTAGGCTGTCGCAAGACCTTGGTCCAACAGTTCCGACGATTTCTAACTATTATCAAGCCTTGGTAGACACCCTTATTGCCGAGAGAATTGAGCCGCTTACGCAATCGACGACTCGCAAGAAACTTTTAAAGTCACCGAGGTATCTCTTTTTTGATCTTGGTGTGAGGCGCTCCTGTGCTCGTGAAGGGCCAAAACTGAATCGCGAACACCTGGGAAAAATTTTTGAGCAGTGGGTTGGTTTGGAATGTTTGAGATACCTTCGCCTAAATGAACCTCGGGGCAAAATCCTATTTTGGAGTGATCCCGATGGTCCGGAAGTTGACTGGGTTGTGGAGGTCGGAAAGAGGTATCTTCCCATTGAAGTCAAGTATTCGACAAATCCCAACAAAAGAGATGCCAAACACCTTGAAACTTTCCTAGACGAGTACAAGGGGCGATGCTCAGTAGCTCTTATTGTCTCTCAGGTGGAGCGTTCGAGGCAAGTTTCAGAGCGAGTTCGTGCGGTCCCATGGCAGAACCTCGATCAGGAACTCTTCGACTGGCTCGGGCAGGGCGATTCGCTTTAGCCTGCGGTGGCTGGGCAGCAGCAGCTGTGTCTACAGTGCTTTCGGTTGCTCAGGTGAGCCCAGATAAGAATGGAACTGCCCAGGACGGAAAGCCCCAGCTCGGCATTCAGGTCAAGGGCCAGAAGACCCGTTCCATGGGCTGAGTGGACATGATGAGAGGCCCCTGGAACAATGAGAGATAAAAACAGTAGCAGGACCCCAAGGCCGCCCAAAAGGGGAATCTTTCCCTTTCCGTGAACTTTAAAGCCTCGGTAGAAGGCCCAGCCCGCAATGAGCAACAGGGCAAAGGCCAAAACCAGGTGAAGGGAGTCGTCGGCCGCCAAAAAACTCACCACCGGAAAGGCTCCGATCATCAGAGGGGCGGCCAAACAGTGAGCCAGGCAGAGGGCAGAAAGACCAATCCCGGTCAAATCCCAGGAACTCACTGAGGGGCTTATCCATGATCTGAAGCTCTGCATAAGGCTATTGACTCCCTTGTGTTTTCAGATCTTCTGTTTGCCGCAAAAGTGGCCTCGGGGCAAGTCGCTTGTTGGGGCAAGTCGCTTGTTGGGGCAAGTCGCTTGTTGGGGCAAGTCGCTGGGCCGCAAAATGTCTCATATCTCTCACATATCTCTCAATATCTCCTTTAGAAGGAAGCAGTTGTGCTTGACCACTTGGCACTCCTCTCAATAGGCTGCAGGGATGCAAAATTCTTCACCGGCCCCCCTCTTGTGGCTGCAGAACCTAGGGTTTTCCTGGCCTGGACAGGCAAGAGAGCTTTTCTTTATTCCGGAACTCAAACTGAGCCCCGCAGAGAGGCTTTTTCTCAAAGGGGCCAGTGGCAGTGGAAAGACCACCCTACTCAATTTGGTGGGGGGAGTGCTCAGCCCCACAAGGGGAGAGATTCAGTTTTTGGGCAGGTCCTTTTCCCAATTGTCCGCATCGGCCAAGGATCAGCTCAGGGCCGACGAGATGGGCTTTATCTTTCAGCTGTTCAACCTGTTGCCCTTTTTGACCGTGGAGGAGAACATCTTGCTATCGGCTCAGTTCTCTGCTGAGCGAAAAAGCCGGGCCACTCACAGCCGTTCTTTAAAGGAGGAGGTCCGGAGGCTGGTTGAGGCCCTGGGCTTAAATGAATCAGACATTTTAGAGCGCCGAGCCGATCAACTCAGCGTCGGGCAGCAGCAGCGAGTGGCCTGTGCGCGGGCTCTTTTGGGACGGCCAAAACTTCTTATTGCCGACGAGCCCACCTCGGCCTTGGATGCCGACACCAAGGAGGCCTTTATTCAGCTTTTGCTCAGCGAGTGCGAGCAGTCCTCGACGGCTGTGCTGTTTGTCAGTCACGACTCTAGCCTGGCCCAGCACTTTGATCGCAAGCTGGAGATGGCCGACTTTTTACCGGATGGGTCGGGAGGGAGAGCATGAGGCCTCTTGTAGTCCTTGCTATAAAGAGTTTATGGAATCGCCGATTGACAGCTCTGCTGACAGCCTTGGCTGTGGCCTTAAGTGTGGTGCTCATTTTAGGCGTGGAGCGCATTCATCAGGCGGCACAAAGTAGCTTTATGGGCAGTGTGGCCCAGACGGATCTGGTGGTTGGGGCCAGAACCAGCCCCCTTCAGCTCCTGCTGTTTTCCGTATTCCGCATTGGCAACCCCACCAATAGCATCTCAGTAAAGACTTGGAAGCACATAGACTCCCTGCCCGAGGTCAAGTGGACAGTGCCCCTGTCTTTGGGAGACTCCCACCGGGGCTATCCCGTGGTGGCCACCAATGACTCCTATCTGGAGCACCTGCGCTTTCGCCAGAGCGAGAGCTTGAGTTTTGTTGGGGGGCGCTGGTTTGAGGCCCTCCATGAGGTGGTGATTGGAGCAGAGGTCGCAGATCAACTCAATTACTCCCTTGGAGACAAGGTGGTTGTGAGTCACGGAACAGGGGATGTGACCTTCACCCATCACGATGAGCATCCTTTCAAAGTTGTAGGGATTCTCCGGCGCACCGGCACCCCGGTGGATCGTTCTCTGCACATCTCTCTTGAGGCCATGGAGGCCCTCCACCATGAGGAAGAGGAGCACCCAGGCCACAGTCACGGCCACAGCCATGATCACCACCACCACCACCATGATCACCATGACCATTCGGCGCAGAAGATCTCGGCCTTTCTGGTGGGCCTTGAGTCCCCTAGGGCTCTCTTGCTGCTCCAAAGACAGATCAGCGAATATGAGGCCGAGCCCTTAACCGCAGTGATTCCCGGTCGAGCCCTGCAGCAGCTCTGGCAGGGGCTTGAGATTGTGCACAACACCTTGCGCTTGATTGGGGCTCTGGTTTTGGGAGTGAGTCTTCTGGCCATGCTGCTGGTGTTGCTCAGCACCTTAAACGAGCGCCGCCGAGAGATGGCCATATTGCGGGCTCTGGGGGCCTCCCCTTGGGCGGTGATGGGGCTGTTGCTCTTTGAAGCCCTGTTGCTTGCGCTCAGCGGAGTGGTTTTAGGGGGAGCTTTGTTGGCCTTGGGGCTTGTGGGGCTGAAGCCCTGGCTTGAGGCCAAAATGGGTTTAAGTCTTCACTTCGGAGGCATTGCCAGTGGAGAGTGGATGATTCTGGTGGTGATTCTGCTCGCAGCCCTGGTGGTGGCCTTCTTGCCCGCCTATCAGGCCTATCGTAGGTCCTTGGCCGATGGTTTAAGGGTCAGCCTATGAGTGAACAGACCGAGCCGACCGGGCAGAGTTCAAGCCATCGACAGAGCCACCGCAACTTCCTGCTGCTGATTGTGCCCATGCTCTCGGTGGTGTTGATCATTGGGCTGTCCCAGTGGCTGGGCATCGGCGGCTCGGTGGGGCGCAAGGGGCGAGATGGAGTGACCACGGTCAGTTGGCAGGATTTGAGTTTGCTCAACTTTAGAACAGGACAGGCGCCAGCGGGGCTGAAGGCTCTCGACGGCCAGCCGGTGCGCATTCCGGGCTTTATTGTTCCCCTTGCAGACAACCTCTACTCCTTTGATGAGTTTCTTTTGGTGCCAGACCCTATGGCCTGCATTCACGTCCCCCCACCGCCGCCCAACCAGATGGTCTATGTGCGGCTCAACGAGCCGATTTCCTTTCGCCTGAGCTTTGATGCCGTGTGGGTGGAGGGCACTCTGCGCCTGACCATCAGCGACAGCGAGTATGGCGAGACCAGCTTTAGTCTCGATGGCCGTCACGTGCGCCCCTATTAATGGTGCCAGGCCGTGTTTGGATACACGGCGAGTCAGAGCCCTTGCTCTAGGTTGTTGTTCTGTTATTTCTACATTCTAACATATTGATATTAAACAGATAGTAAGAATTTTTGTCCAATTAATTGGTCAGCTCCGGCTTTACGACCAATTGGAGGCGGAGCTTTTGTGGGACTTACTTTATCCAGATCTTGAGAGCTTTGTTGTTGCTGTGGTTAAGGGGCAGCCCGTGGCCTTGGCTCGGCTGGTGCAGGTCTTTGGTCTGATTCAAGTAAAAAAGATGGCGGGAGTCCAAGTGTTGAAGAAATATCCGGAGTACAAAAAACATATTCATCCCGCTCTCCGCTCCAGCAGTGAGGCCCTATGGCAACTCTACCAAGTCCCAATGTCCAATTAGCTTCTAAGGCGCTTCCTGAGCCTCTCATTCAGGCATTAAGATACATCTTCACTCAATCTCCAGCCGACAGCGCTTTGGTGGGTGGGACCTGCTTGGCAGGATTTTATGCCGCTCATAGGTTATAGAACTGAAATGGCCATCCTCTACAGAAGATGAGACCTTACGGGTGGCCAGCCTGGAAACTCTTCTTAAAATGAAGGTAGCCACTTTGGTGAGCCGATGTTCTGAGAAAGACCTCTATGACCTTCATTGGCTTTTGCAGAGGTTCCCACAGACCAAATTCCTAGGGAGCTCACCCATGGGGAGTTTCCACATTATACTGTGGAAAATTCTTGATTTTCCACAGTATAATGGTAGATTTTCTAAATGAGCGTAATTAAACGAGTTTTGCCTATACCTAAAAAGTCATTTATGCTCTTTGGGCCAAGGGGAGTGGGAAAGAGCACGTGGATTAGGCATCAACTGCCCCAAGCCCTTGAGATTGATCTGTTGGAGGCCAAGCAGTTCCTCCCTCTGAATGCCAATCCATCCTTACTCCAGGAGATGACCCGCTCTCTTCTGGCGGGAGATTGGGTTTTTATTGATGAGATACAAAAAGTGCCGGCTCTGCTCGATGAGGTTCACTCTCTTTACGAAAAAAAAAGGTTACATTTTGCCTTGAGCGGCTCCAGTGCTCGAAAGCTCAGACGAGGTGGAGCCAACTTGCTTGCGGGAAGAGCTCTGACAACCCACATGTTCCCTTTGACTTTTCAAGAGTACAGGTCAACTGCCTCACTGCAGGATGCCCTGGTCTGGGGCAGTCTTCCTCAAGTAGTGACTGAGCCAGATTTTCGCCAAGAGTACCTCTACTCCTATGTGCAAACCTATTTGCGGGAAGAACTGGTTGCTGAGGGGATCATCCGAAAGTTGGAGCCTTTTCTCCGAGCCCTTCAGGTGATTGGTCTCTATAATGGACAGATACTGAATGTTGAGAATATTGCAAGAGAGAGTCATGTCAGCCGATCTTCCGTGGACAGTTACTTTGGAGTTCTGGAGGACACCTTGCTGGGTTTTCGTCTCTATCCACTGTGTCCAAAGTGGAATGCCAAAGAAAATAAACACCCAAAGTTTTATATGTTTGATGTTGGAGTGGCTAGGGCCTGTGCAGGGCTTTTGGGCGAGGATCTTGACAGTCTGTGGACAGGCTTTTCCTTTGAGACAACCATTGTCAATCACGTTAGGGCCTACAACTGTTATTTGCAAAAGCACCGCGACCTTTTTTATTATAAATTCAGCGACGGCTATGAGGTGGACCTACTCATAGAAAGAAAAAAGAAAACCCTCTCCAGCAAACAGGAGTTGGTTGCCATTGAGATCAAGGCCAGTCGTCATTGGGACAAGCGCTGGAATGAACCTCTGCTCGACTTGCAGGCCAAGTCCAAAGGACGGATCCGGTCTCTTGTTGGGGTGTACCAGGGCAAAGCCCGTTTGGAGCAGTCGGGTGTTCAGATCTACCCCGCAGAGGAGTTTTTGCTCGCCCTCCACCAGGGAGAGTTCCTCAGCTGAGTCGATAGAATTCCTCTGAACTTTTATCTCTAAACGCCCCTTGGTTTAGATGGGGGTTGCTCGGCTTGGACTTGCTTCGCCTTTGGGTTGGCGCATGAACTAAGTTAAACTAGGTTGACCTAGTAAAATTAGTAGGTTAACCTAGTAAAATGGAAATTGTGCGCAGTTTTGTAGAGAAAGTCTTGGCTGAGCTCCAAGCTCCTCGCCCCTTGATTCAAGTTGTCATTGGGCCTCGACAGGTTGGTAAGACAACGGGGGTCCGTCAGCTTCTTCAACGCCAGGTGTTTAGGGATTATCACTATGTGTCCGCAGATGGGCTGGTTTTGAAGTCACCCTCTTGGATCCTTGAACAGTGGCTGAGGGCCAAACAAAAGTCGCCAAAAGCACTTCTTGTTATCGATGAGATCCAGAAGGTGGAGAGCTGGGCAGAGGCCATCAAGCAGCTCTGGGATGAACAGACTTTGGTAGGGACAGATGAAGTCAAAGTCATTTTGTTGGGGTCAAGCTCCTTAGAGCTGCATAGGGGGCTGAGTGAGAGCTTGGCCGGACGATTCCAGCTCCATAGGGTTCATCACTGGGGTCCTCAAGAGAGTGAAGAGGGCTATGGTTTAAACTTGGATCAATATTTGCGGTTTGGTGGTTATCCGGGAAGTTATTCAATGATTCAGGACCCAGTCGCCTGGCTTAGTTATATGGGGGACTCTATTGTCGATGCGGTGATTGGCAAAGATATTCTTTCCGTGGCTCGCGTGAAATCCCCTGCACTGTTTAAACAGTGCTTTTATCTGGCCTGCAGTTATGCTGGTCAGGAGATCAGCTACACCAAACTGTTGGGCCAGCTTCAGGATCGGGGAAATACGGATTTGGTCAAACACTATTTGGAACTTTTCGAGCAAGCATTTTTAATTAAGCAGATATTTAAGTACTCCAACAAAAGAGTGCTGTCGCGAAGCTCTTCTCCTAAGATCCTTCCTCTTTGTCCGGCACTGTATTCTCTCACTTTAGACGCCGATTACTCCCCGGATAACTACGGCAGGGCTTTTGAGCTTAGCCTGGGCTGTCTCCTCAACAGTCTGCCTGCGGGTGAGCTCTACTACTGGAGAAGCAGGAATTTTGAGGTGGACTATGTCTACCGCTATGGAAAGAAGCTCTGGGCCATTGAGGTGAAGTCAATACAAGGGGGGGCAATGAGCTCCCCGCAGCACAAGGGACTTTACGAATTTAAAAAGCACTTCCCCGGGGCAGAATTGGTCCTCATGCACAGGGACAACTATCAAGACGAGATGGAAAAGATTCGCTCGGCTATCACCAAGTGAGTTCTAGAAGTGAGTTCTACTTGTCGCCCTAGACGCGACCACGGGCGATGCCACCACAGGGGCGGACCTATGGGCGCCGTGACCGATTTTTGTCTCAAAATGAATCTTCGCTTTCAGAAGTAATGCCTTTTTATGAGAATTTCTAAATAGCTTTTTGCACTCATTGAATTTGGGTTTACAATTAAAAATCAACGAGAGAGGGAGAATAATGGAACGTCGCTGTCAAAATAAGCCCTTTGTTAGGCCCCGTGGGTTGGGGCTGTTTTTGGTATTGGTCGGGGTTTTTCTGCTCTCGGCCTGTCGTTTAGATGACAACCGGCTGCGCGGAAGCATTCGCAGTTTTCCACCGGATTTTAAGAAAACAGAAATCAAAGACTTTGGTCCAGCTGTGGCCAACGATTCGGACACCTTGCGGGTGGAAGTGTGGCTGAAGAGCTCCAACAACCGAGTGGTGGTGGACTATCGTCCAGAGTTTGAGGAGGTAGGGGCAGGGGTCACTTTCAGTCCCTGCACCAAGAGCAATGATCTGGGGCTTTCGGTCTGTGATCTGCGCTCGAATCAGCCGGGAGTGAAGCTGCTGCGTCTGGCCAATGCTTTGGTGGGGCTGGAGCATGAGGTGGAGTTTTCCGCCGTTGGTTCAGAGAGCCTGGGGCAGGCCTTGGGTTTTATTTCCATGAGTCAGACAGAGGCCTGGACAGTGACCGAAGACCACTGGGCCGAGTACTCTTTGGGCGATTGGGTGGATGAGATCTTAGTTGAGACTTCGGAGCCAACCCCACTTTTTGAGGGGTATTTGTCTGTGCAGGGGATTTTTTCGAGCTTTTAGAGGGGGAAAGAGGGATGAACACTTGGATATCTAAACACAGCGGGCTTTTGCTGGCTTT
>SKYF01000037.1 GCA_007128005.1 Bdellovibrionales bacterium | reverse complement strand
GCCTGCTCGGCGTAGTCTAAAAGCCAATTGAAGAAGCCCTCTATGGCGGCATCCACCCGAGGGGGGATTTCTCCCTCATGATCAAAGCCCAGGTTTTGGTCTACAACCAGATTTTGAACCAAGTCCTGGCGAAATTTTGCCGACACCGATTCCACCAATTTCCCCCCTGGGGCCACCTGCCTTCTTTCTTTTAACTGCAGCACCCACTTTGAAGGGCTTTGGCCGAACTCCCTGATCAGAGCAAAACTTGCAAACTGCAACCACTCGGAGTCAGGTTGGACCCGCGCCCAAGCCGAATAATCTCGGTGAAACTTCCTCCACAGGCGCGCCCTCTCAAAGTGAATTCTCAACTGCTTTTCTAAGCGCAGATTCTCAAACCTCTGTGCGCGCCCTGATGGAGCTGTGGCCTTTGCCACAGAAAAGTGAAATATATCGTGAAAAAAGAAAGTTCCTGCATCCAGACCTGAATCTCCATCAAAGGTGAGACTCTGGTGGGCCGGAGCTAGGCCTAAGGGCCAAGGACCTAACCCCACATAGTTTGTCACATCCTCAAAATCGAAGCTCTGGGTAGTTGGCAAAAAAGCAATATAGGGGAAGTTTTCAAAAAGAGACTTCCCACTGAGGATAAATTCCGACAAGGGAGAAGAGACGAAGTATCTTTCCTGAATGACCTCTAAGTCCTGAATTTCTAAAAAGTCACGGCTATAAGACCAACTCACCAGTCCTGCATAATCGTATATGTGATGCATAAACTCATAGTAGCTGATTTGCCCTCTACGGATCAGCGATTCAGATTTCTTCGCCCAACTCTCAAGCCCGCTCACATGAAACTCAACATAGGGCTGATTCTCGAGATCACCGCTGTTTTCAGCCAACACCTGAGCAGCTCTTTGCCTCATTCCTGGAATCAAGGATCCCAAATACTCCTCGGCATCCGGATAAACGAGGGCTTGGGCCAGTTCATCTCCCTTTTTCAAGGGAGAGTTGATATGAAGGGCAAAGGCCTCTTTGAGAAAATTTCTCTGGCTCAAGGGCAAGAGGTCCGAGAATAAAATCTCTATGTTCACCTTTGCATAGTTGACCTCCGCAAAGGTCTTCTCCCATTTGGAATTTGTTGACGGCTGTCCATGCAGTCGAGCTAGGAGGCCTTCACAGCCCATCTCAAGACTCTGCCAAACCCCAGCATGAGCGGCCCCAACCCCCAGTAGCAAACAAAAAAAGCTGGGAAGAACAACGAAGGATTTATAGAAAAGGCCACACCTAGACACGATAATGCAATGTGCCATTTTGCCCCTTCCAACTGCAAGGGAAATCTTTAGAAAAAAATACAAACTCTCACTTCATCCCCACCCGATTTCTGCCGAAAAGCCCACGATATGAATAAGTATCAGATAAGCTTGCAAGTTTTCGCCCTCCTCCTTCTGACCAGCCTGCTCAGCTGCTCGGGGGACACCTCCTCTAGCTCTAGCCCCTCTATCCAGGGAGTCAACCTGTCGGGAACCTGGACCCCCTTGACTCTAGAGTGCTGGGATCCCGAGTTCTCAGAGTGGACTGCCCTGGCTATTGTTTTATTTACCTCGGCCCCTTCAAGCCTTCTTATTCAGGGCAACACCGCCTCCTATCAAATCTATAGCGACAGCTGTCTTGCCGAGGAACGCTTTTCCGTGGTCTTTCAAACCGAAACTATCCGGGAGGGCCCTCTTTATATCGGTACGGCAGAAGAAACCAACTTAGCCACCGAAACGGACACCCAAGACTCCTGTGACTTCCACCAGGTCTATGAGCTCTTAATCGGTGAGGAGATCACCCCCACCACCCTCACTCTGAGCGTTGAGCACCAACCCGATCCCATCGGAACTCGCTCACGAAAATTTATTTGGGATCAACCCAGTGGTAGAAACAGAATGGGCTTTCAAGTGGATGTCAGTGTTTTGGGCCGCAGTGAAGACCTCTGCTTCCTCGCCTATGAAAAGGTCGACTGAAGGGACCTTCGGAGGTGATCTTCGGAAGAAAATGGTCGACCCCTGGAGAGTAAAGGCCAATCATTGTCCTCCATCAATTATGTTGTCGATATCGTTAAGTTTTTTTAGGTAATTCTTCACTCTGTAGTTTCCTCTGTTCAGTCAATAACTGCTTCCACTTGTTAGCGAGTGTATGAAGCTCATTTGAATTTGTTTGATTCGCAATTCAGCGCTCAAGAGCCCTCTGAGATTAATCTTTTAAAATAATTTGTTAGGGTTTCAAACCCATCGTTTATAGTCATTTGGAGTTTGCATTCACCGGCCAATCGGTTAAAAGGCTCTTGCCAAAAATCGGGTGGCCTTAAGAGATCTCCTGGCAATGAATGAGTCTTTCTTCGATTGAAGACGACTTCAGTGGCCGCTTTTACTTCTTTAGGAGATAGCGAGTGATCTTTAAGAAGGAGAAGCATATCAATAAGGTCTTTAACTCTTGAATTTATTCGGCCATCACGAGGCAAAGTGTAAGCATGAAGTTTCTCCGCGAATTGTTGTTCCTTCGAAAGAGCAGGAATAGCCTCTGAGGGAAGGTTAGCAAAAGATAACCATGACTCACCTTTTAGGGAATCTAGAGGCTCAATAAGCGGATCGCCTACGGCGACGTCAAGACTAAATCTTATAAATAAACGACCATCTGCCAAAACAGTAACTGGAAAACGTGCTCCACCATAGGGGGCGGCTTCTAAGTTCATAGTTGGGTCTTCGATTTGAAAAAGGAAGAAGTCTCCAAGATCAATGTTGGCGCATTCACGAAGCTCGTTTAAGATGATGGAATTTTGTTCGTCTGAGTTGTGTGACATCAGGCGAGTTTCACGGACAACGATATCAATATCCTTGGTGGCCCTTGGGTTTGTCGTTCGTAATTCCATCGCATAACCTCCCTTAAGAACCCAGGGAGAAGGTCGCCGGTAAAACAATCTTTGTAAAAGCCGGTCAAAAGCGACTTGTCTGCGCAGACGTTGAATATCTATGCCTTCATTTAAAGACTTGCTTTTAAGCCGCTCGTTCAAAGCTGACAGAAAGGCCGATGCGGATTTGTATTTATTCACGAGGGCTTCCTTTTGGAGGTTGTCCTGTTTCGAGAGACTTAAGTGCAGAGTTTATTCGAGGCATTTCCTTTGGGGGAATCATCCCTTTTGAGATAGCCTCTTTTGCGGCCTGTTCAATCAACTCAGGCTCAAATTGCTCCGAATACACAAGATCAATGATTGTCTTGGTGGGAGTTGTGACATCGTACCCACTCATTCGTCGAATATCTGAACTTTTGAGTTCTTCTTTATGAAGGCACAAAATTGGAGGCACCTGATTAAAGCGTCTAAAATTTGTTGGAACAGTCATATGGAGCTGTGAGGGCATCAAGTCAGTCAGGTCATAAATTCGCAGGGCGGTTTGGAAAGAGTAAACCCCCTTGGGAATATCTTGGCGATCGCGAGACCAAAGGTACCAAAGAACAAGCTGAGCCTCAGCCTCATCTTGTGGAAACTGGGCCAAACGATAAATGCCTCTCATTTCACGAAACCAGTTCTGGGCTTGAACGTGATAGCTATGGTGGTTACGACCAAAGCCTGCCTCCACCGCTTGTTTGCTCGTAAATAGTCCTTGCTGAAGCTTGGCCACTTCAAATAGTTTTTTTTCTTTAGAGTTCTTTTCTTTCATAATTAGACCACTTATTGGTTAAATTATACGAATAAATCGATAATTTGCAACATAAATAGACCAAAAAATGGTCTATTTATGAAAATGAGACTTATGACCTTTAGAGAGCATTAAGTAGACTTCTTAGTCCTAGCCTTTTGAGCGGAGCAACGAACGTCAGGGGTGTTTAATGATAGGCCGCGTGATCCCGCTGTCCTCTTCATCCACACCTCTTGTCGTTGCATAATCATAGTGTCATCTTCGGACGAAAATGGTCGGCGCGACTGGATTTGAACCAGCGACCTTTTGCACCCCAAGCAAATGCGCTACCAGGCTGCGCCACGCGCCGACGATGGACACCATAGATGGAAGCACTGGGTGGATGCAAGAAAAAATCCAAAAAGGACACTGAAGATAGGTAGACTGTGAAAGCCCTAGGGCTGAGCCCAGAGCTGTCGAAGACGACCAATGTCTGAAATGAGTTCCTCGGTTTGGTCCTTCAAGGTCTCAATCTGCTCGGCAAAACTCTTCATCTCACGCAAACTCTGGTTGGCTCGACGCATCTTTTTGAGTGCAGCCTTGGCTCCTTCGATAGAATATCGATCCCGATAAAGGAGCTTTTTAATCAACAACAGCGCCTCTATGTCCTTGCGCTCATAGACACGCTGGTTGTGCCGGGACTTCTTAGGTTTAAGAGAGTCAAACTCCGATTCCCAATAGCGCAAAACATAGGTTTTTACCTGAAGAAAATCCGCAACTTCACCAATCTTAAAGGCCATTTTATCGGGAATCTTGGCAAACTCTCTCTGCAGTTCCGCGTCTAAAATCACCGGCAGGGGTGTCTCTGAGCGTGGAGCATAGCGCTTTTCCTGTCGACTCTTAAGAACAATCTCCTCGGCCATGCCTATTCCTCATCATCCTTTAAGTGACTGTACTCTTGACCATTGAGCATGGCCTTCAAGACCTGAGAGGGTCTGAAAGTCAGAACTCGGCGGGCACTGATGGTGATCTTCTCTCCCGTCTGGGGGTTGCGCCCCACTCGAGCCTTTTTCTCTCGAACTACGAAGTTTCCAAAGCCAGAGATTTTGACCTTTTCACCTTTGCAGAGCTGATCCTTCAGCGAGCCAAAGACCATCTCTACAAGCTCTGAGGCCTCTTTTTTTGAAAAGCCAATCTTCTCATAAACTTTCTCGACAATATCGGCCTTAGTCATCGTTGAGCGGTCCATATTCTGCCCAGCCATCTATTAGCCCCTCCCTTTACTGAGTATAGGCTAACAAGCCATTGAAAACTTTCAAGATTTTTATTCTGATTCGATTTTAAATAAAGGTCCATGGCGCAGGAGCCCAAGGACCACATCCTAGAAAAATCCACCCCAGACCTTTAGGCAGATCTACGATGCAGCGCGCTCATCAGCGCACTTCAACGGCCAGCTTCCTTTTGACTTGCTCGATCACTTTGGTCTGCAGCCCCTGAAGCAACTCCTCGGAAAGCGTCTCCTGGTGACTTTGTAAGAGCATCCGATAGGAGACGGCTCTCTGGTCCTCCTTTAAGTCCCCTCCAGTAAAGACATCGACAATCCTTGCGGATTGGAGGTTGACTCCTGCGGCTTTCTTAATCTCCCCAAGCACCTGCCCTGCACTGAGGCTCTGGGGGAGGACAAAAGTCAGATCTCTCTCCACGGCAGGAAACCGAGACAGACTTTTGACCTTCAGTGATCGGGGCTGACCGCGCATCAGCTGGGCCACATCCAATTCCGCCACAGCCACTGAGCTTCTGAGTTTTTCCCTTTCCAGTAGCAGTGGGTGCAGACTCCCCACAAAACCCAAAGCCCTTCCCTCAACCACCAGGGCGGCACTCTGCCCGGGGTGAAGAAAGTCTGGCACCTCGGCCCCCTTGCCCTCCATCTCCTCAGCTCTTAGCCACTGGTACTGAGTGATTCTAAGTTGAGATAAAATAGCCTCGATATGGCTCTTCAGATCATAGACCACGGGCCGATTTGCAGCCGAGGAACTCCATAGCTGGGTAACTTGCCCCCAGCCCAGAAGAGCCAAGCGGGGAGACTCTGAATAGACCCTATCCCCAGCAAAGGGCCCAGGGCCTGTGGCCTGACCTGGAACTTTCCTATCTTCGGCCTCTGGTGGTCTTGAGGAAAAGACTGAGCCCAATTCAAACAACCGCCCATAGCCCACCGAGTGACGATAATTGTGGAGCAGGTTCTTAAACAGTCCTGGCAAAAGACAGACGCGCATCACATCTAAATCTGCATTGAGTGGGTTTTGGATTGGAACCGGAGCCGAGCTGACCTCAACCCCCCAAGGCTTTAAGAGCTCTGTGTTTCCCAAAAAGCCCTCACTCCATTTTGAACTGATAAAGCCATAGTTGACAGCCTGATAGTAGCCCTGTCCCGCCACCAAGTTTGCCAATCTCTCTTGATGGGAATAGTCCTGCACATGAGGGCTGGGGTGGTAGTGAAGTGGTGGAAAGTGCTCTGGAATCAGGTCATAGCCCTTGACTCGCGCCACCTCTTCAATGAAATCCACGGCTTGAAACAAATCCCAACGATAAGCGGGAGCCACCACAGCAAAGGCCTTATCTGGCTGATCTTTTGAAGACTCTAGCATTGGCTCCACCCGGCAGCCCAATCGACGCAAAATGGCCTGAAACTCCTCAGCCGAAACTTCATAGCCTAGGCGTTCACTGACATCAGCCACATTCACCGCCACTGGCTTGCGCAGCAAGGGATCTGGATAGTGATCCACATAAACCTCCGCCACTTCTCCTCCAGCAGTTTTTTGGATGAGCTCGCAGGCCCGGTCTAAGGCCAGCTTGACCATCTCTGGGTCGGTCCCCCTTGAAAAGCGGTAGGCAGAATCCGTCTCAATCCCATGGCTGCGGGCTGTTTTGCGCACGGTTTCGGGAACAAAGTGAGCGGACTCTACAAACAGGTCTTGAGTGGTCTCGCTCACCCCACTCTCAAGTCCACCCACGACTCCGGCCAAGGCGACGGGTCGCTCCCCATCGCGAATCATCAACTCCCCGCCTTTTAAACTTATTTCTGTTTTATCTAGAGTGATGAAGAGCTCTCCTGGCAAAGATTCAGCAACCAGGATCTTTTGGTCTCTCAATTTTGCCACATCAAAGGCGTGAAGGGGTTGCCCCAGCTCCATCATCACAAAGTTGGTCACATCCACCACATTGTTGATGGGGTTCAATCCAACACTCTCAAGCCTTTGTCTGAGCCAATCCGGAGAAGGCCCCACCTTCACGCCTCGGATGACTCTCCCGGCATAACGAGGACAGAGATCAGAGTTCTTAACCTCCACTGAGACCAGCTCCTGAGTCGGAGCTCCTTTGGCTGTAAACTCCGGGGATGGGACTCGCACAGGCCTTTCCAGAAGACTGCCAATCTCGCGGGCCAAGCCCAGGTGACTGAGACAGTCGGCCCGATTGGGAGTCACACTCAACTCAAATATCACGTCTTCCAAGCCCCGATACTGGGCAAAGGCCTCCCCCACGGGGGCCTCTTCTGGCAATATCACAATGCCCTCACTGGAGCCCAGATCCAAACCCAGCTCAGAGGCCGAGCAGAGCATTCCTCGACTCTCCACTCCGCGAATCTTAGAGACCTTGATCTTAAAGTCCCCGGGCAAAACCGCTCCGGGCAAAGCCACCACCACCTTGTCCCCCTGCTGGTGATTGCTCGCACCGCAGATGATCTGCTGACTCTCCCCCTGCCCCACATCCACCTGGCAAAGGGTCAGTTTGTCTGCATCGGGATGGCGATCCTTGAGCAAAATTTTCCCCACCACCACTTGGGCAAAGGCCTGGCCTGGCCTTTCAATGCCCTCAACCTCGATACCCGCCGCCGTCAACTTTTCCGCCAAGGGCTCTGGCTGATCCAGAAAGTCCGCAACATCTACATAATCTTGAAGCCACTTCAAACTGATCTTCATATCTCTACTTGCCTCGCTCTATCTGTCGTCCCGCCTACTCAAACTGACGCAAAAACCTTATATCGTTTTCATTGAATAGGCGAATGTCCTCGACCCCATACTTGATGATGGCCATCCTCTCGATGCCAAAACCAAATGCAAAGCCCTGCCACTGCTTGGGATCCACTCCAGCATGCATCAACACCTTGGGGTTGATCAGCCCACAGCCGCCAATTTCCACCCACCCGCTGTTCTTACACATCCGGCAGCCCTTGCCCTTGCAAATAGGACAGGAGCAGTCAAATTCCGCCGAGGGCTCGGTAAAGGGAAAAAAACTCGGCCGAAAGCGCACCTTGAGACTGCTGCCAAAAAGCTCCTTAATAAAGAAGGCCAGTGTCCCCTTGAGGTCTGCCATGGACACTTTTTTATCCAGCAACATACCCTCAATCTGATGAAAGTTTGGTGAATGGGAGACATCGCTGTCACAGCGAAACACCGAGCCCGGTGCAAGAACTCTTAAAGGCGGCTTTTCGTTGAGCAGGGTGTGGATCTGCACTGGTGAGGTGTGGGTCCTCAAGACGTGGTTGCTGTCTATGTAGAAAGTGTCCTGAAGATCTCTAGATGGGTGATCCGGTGGGATGTTGAGCGCCTCAAAATTAAACCAATCCCCTTCAATTTGGGGCCCTAGGCGCACACTGTAGCCAATTTTTGCAAGGATCTCGACCACCTCATTGATGACCAGACTCAAGGGGTGACGGGCTCCGCCCAAGGGCTCAGGCCCTGGAAGGGTCAAGTCCAAGCTCTCCCTGGCTAAACGCTCCTCCATCTCTTGCTTCTTGAGTTTTAGCTCGGCCTCCTGATAGCGCCCCTCTAGTCTTTGCTTGCTAAGGTTGACCTCTTTGCCAAACTGGGGCTTTTCCTCCGCAGACAGTCTGCCCATCAGCTTCATCAGCTCGGCAAATGCCCCCTGCTTGCCCAGAAACTTGACCTTGGCCTCATAGAGCTGCCGGGAACTCAGTGCCTCCACAAAAGCCTCAGTGGCCTCTTCTTCCACTCTCTTCAGTCGTTCTACTTGCTCTTTTAACATGGGAGAAATTATTGCCCCCACTTCCCTTGGGATTCAATCCTTTTTCCGAAGTTGTACTCTCTCAACTCTGTGCTAAAATGCGCCGCAAGATGCTCCGTCAAAAGAATGTTGCTGAGATCACCAGCCCTGCCAATCCCCAGTTTAAGCTCTGGCTCTCGCTATTGGAGAGAAAGGGTCTTAAGCGCCATGGGCAGTTTTTGCTCAGTGGGCGAAAGCTCGTCCCAGAGATGCTCGAACAGCATTTAGAAGTTTTTGAAAGCCTTATCTTCTCAAAACCTGAGCAATTGGAACTGATTAACCCCCAGGGCTTAAAGGGCCTCAGCCTGTTTCAGCTTGCCCCCTCTCTCTTTGCCGAACTCGACCTATTTGGCACTGAATCGCCCCTGCTCGTGGGTCGTCAGCCTGAGTTGATCCCGGCAAGGCTTGATAAAGAGCCCTTGGGTTTAGAACTGCTTGCCGCCACAGGAGACCCCGCCAACCTCGGAGCCCTTTTGCGCAGTGCCGAGGCCTTTGCAGTCCGCAAAGTGGTCTTGCTGAAGGAGTGCGCCCACCCCTTTCATCCCAAGACCATCAAGGCCTCTTCGGGCTCGGTCTTTCGACTGGAGCTGGAGTGGGGCCCCTCAATCCATGACCTGTGCAAGCCCCCCCACCTGTTTGTGCTCTATGCCCTGACGCCTAAGCCTCAATCCGAATCTTTGCCTCATGTGCGCTGGCCCCAAGATCTGCGCCTAATTGTCGGAGAGGAGGGCCCGGGCCTACCCGAGACTTTGATCAACAGCCCACTGATTCACCCTATCACCATTCCCATGCAGGCCTCTGTCGAGTCCCTCAACGCCACGGTGGCCACAAGCCTTGCCCTATGGGAGATCTACAAGAGGAAATTATGAACAACTCAACTGGAACATCAACTAAAGGATCTCCTCAGCTTGCCACCTTTGCCGGTGGTTGCTTCTGGGGTGTGCAGGAGCTGATCCGAGGCCTCCCAGGAGTGATAAAGACTCAAGTGGGTTACACCGGAGGCCATCTAGCCAATCCCTCCTACCGAGATATCTGTGAGAAAAACACCGGACACACTGAGGCCATCCAGGTAGAATTTGTTCCAGACATCCTGCCCTACAGCAAGCTCCTCAAATTCTTTTTTCGCATTCATGACCCCACCACAACCAACAGACAGGGAAATGACATCGGCCCCCAGTACCGATCCGCCATCTTCTATCAGAGCCTGGAACAAAAGGCCCTAGCGGAAGAAGTTAAAGCCCTGGTTGAAGCCTCAGGCCACTGGTCAGGACCCCTGGTCACTGAAATCCTTCCCGCCAGCGAGTTTTACCCTGCTGAAGAGGAGCACCAAGACTATCTGCAAAAGCACCCCCACGGGTACACCTGCCACTTTGTCAGACCCTTTGAATTCTAACCGGCCCCTCACAAAGGAGTTGCAGGCTGACCAAGACAGCCTAGAATGTCCTTAGTTTTTTACAGTGAGCGCCAGGTTTTATAGCCACTCAAAAAAAGGAGAGCCTTTATGTTCCAACAAAACATCCACAACATCGAAAGAGTCATCAGAGTCATCGCTGGAGCCTTTTTGGTCAGCTTGGCTTTTTGGGGCCCCCAAAGCCCTTGGTTTTTCCTAGGCCTTGTTCCCCTAGCTACAGGCCTTCTGGGCTGGTGCCCACCTTACACCTTATTAGGCATCAGCACTTGCCCCACCAAGCCCTCCGCAGCCTCCAGCAGCTCCGCTGAGGCCTGATCCTTAGAGGGTAAACAACGCAAAGCTTCTCCGCCATGAAGAGACGGTGCGTTATTGGCGAAGTAGATCAAAAAACAAAAAAAAGCGCGAAGGACAATGTCTCTTCGCGCTTGAATATTATTTAAAGTCACCTGAAAAGGATTGGCTCCGATGCTTCAGATAATCAGTGTCATCCTTTTAGAGATTAACCGTAGCCGTTACTCCTACATTAGTCCTATCCCAACTAATATCTTGAGGAATAAACTGAAGATTTGGGTAAAGAAAGACATCTCGAGTCACAGAGATTCCTAATCCCACAGATTGGTAGACACTATTCCTACTGAACACGAAAGGATTTTCTTCATCCCGAGCATGCTCGTAGACCCAAACTCCGGAAATGGTCCTGAGGTTAAACCTATCATTGATCACATACTCAAGAAAAGGATAGACTCCGAAACCATAGTCTGACTGCTGAGTGGCTGCCCGATCAAACACGCCCCGGCGCACTTCAACTATTTCATCCCTCTTGTCATGAAAACTTGCATCCACAGCCAACAACACTCCGGCCTGAAGCCCCGTGGCTTGGCCTATCTCTGCCAACAAGGTTTGAGAGGCCCCTAAAGTCGTCACTCTCCCAATATTTCGATCCCAGGCCGTGGTATATACTGTTGTTCCTACCCGAGAGACACTTTGAATGGGACCCAACCTCGAAAGCCTCGTGTAAGAAAGGCCTGGGTTAGTAAAATCGAAATTATTTCTAGCATCCTCAAAAGTGGTACTTTGAAATGGGGTTAACATCCTCAATCCAATACCTAGAGTTGCACTGTCTACTGCAGAAATCCTATAACGAACTCCGAGAGACCCAGCCAAAAAAGACACCGCTTCAGTCCCTGCAGCACCAGTGATATTGGGCCTAGTGGCCTTAAAGGGCCCATCTAAAGTTCCTCCTTGGTAACTGAAGGATGTACTTAGACTCCACTTCGAAAGAGAACCCGTCTGTGCGCGCAGCATGCGGTTGGTGATGAGTTCGTCGGCTTTGTCGGTTTCGGACTTATCGGCCTCGTCGATGACATCGCTGATGGCGGCTTTGGTTTCGCCGGCAGCGGAGTCACTGCTTTGGGCAAAAGCAGAAGAGCTGCTCAGGCCACTGACAGTTAAGAAAGTGGCTGCTAAAACCACAGCGCTCATTCGAGCCGTGGACAGCGCACTCAAACCAACGACTTCCATCGCTGCTTCACTGATTGATTCCCTGTTTGTCATATTTTGTACCCCTTTTCTTTTCGATTCGATAGAGAGCAGGAAATTTCAAATTCCTGCAAGGATTTATGTCATTTTCATGTGCACCGAGTCAATGCATTGTTTTTACAAAGCCATGTAATTCTTGCAAACAAACTACTTCTGGGGCTGTCCTATTTTTTATAGACCTCAAACTCATTGGCTTTGAGCTTGGCAAAGTAGCGGTCCGTCTCCTTGCGCAGCTTTGGCAAAAGCAGAAGCACAGCGATCAGGTTGGGAATGACCATCAGCCCCAACATCATATCCGAGAAATTTAAAACCGGCTCAATCGCCCAGATCGCCCCCAAAACGGCTGCAAAACAAAACGCAATTTTATAGGTCATAACCCCCTTTTCCCCCACCAGATACTCGACGGCTTGCTGTCCGTAGTAGGACCAGCTGATCAAGGTGGAGTAGGCAAAAAGAAACACCGCTAGGGGAACGAAGTAGCTGCCAAACCCGGGAAGGACCACGTCAAAGGCGTGGGCAGTCAATTCCACTCCGTTGGCTCCACTGGTCCAAACTCCTGACAGCAAAATGACCAAAGCAGTCAGAGTGCAGATCACCACCGTATCGATAAAGGGCTCAAGAAGAGCCACCGTGCCCTCGCGAATGGGTTCACTGGTTGTCGCCGCTGCATGGGCAATGGGGGCTGTGCCAAGCCCGGCCTCATTGGAAAAGCAAGCCCGCCGCACCCCTTGGATCAAAACCTCGCGCACGGCAATGCCCGTAAGCCCACCTCCAGCCGCCGTCCCAGTAAAGGCATCGCTGACAATTTGCCAGAGCACCTGGGGAACCAAGGGCAAGTTCATGCCCACCACCAATAGGGCTCCTCCAAAATAGATCAGACCCATCACTGGAACGAGTCGGGAGGTCACCTTGCCAATGCGCTTAATGCCCCCGATGATAACAATGCCGGTGAGAAAGGCCAGAAGAACTCCAGTGAAGAGGTGGGGCACAGAAAAGTTGTTGTTGAGAATGGCCGCCACCTGGTTGGCCTGAAACATATTGGCCGCCCCAAAACTTGCACTCACACAGGCCACGGCAAAAAAGACTGCCAAAGGCTTCCACTTTTTACCCAAGCCCCCCTCGATGTAGTGCATGGCTCCCCCGTGAACCACTCCGTTGGGATCAATTTTCCGGTACATTAAGGAAATGGAGACTTCAGAGTATTTGGTGGCCATCCCCACCAAACCCGTCACTACCATCCAAAACACCGCCCCTGGGCCGCCAAAGTGGATGGCTACGGCCACCCCGGCGATATTGCCAAGTCCTACCGTCGCCGAAAGGGCTGTGCACAGGGCCTGAAAGTGTGAGATCTCTCCCGGATCTTTGGGGTTGTCATAGCGGCCACGAACAACCGAAATCCCGTGAAAAAAGCCGCGAAACTGAATGCCCTTGAGGGCTAGGGTGAGAAAAATCCCCGTCCCAACTAGGAGAAAAACCAGGGGCAGTCCCCAGACATGGCCCACCAGCACCTCGAGCCAACGGTTAATCACTTCAATATTGAAAGCCGATGCAGATACCATAGATGAGCGTCCCCCGAAAAATTAAACTCTCCCCTCAAAGACGCAAGAACCTAACAATATCTTAAAAATTGGGTCAACCCTTTTAACTGAGAACTTAAGAGGGAACTCCGCTGAGTGTGGCCGAGGGAGAAGGCCATTTCACGTGGGTCAGAAACTTATCCGCCTCATCCAGCTGCTGACGCAAAGATTGCAAATCCCTTGCCTCTACAAAGGACTCTATGGCGCGACTCATCTGATCTAAGGTCAAAAAGCCATAGGGCTTACAGATTCCCTTCCAGGTGTGAGCCAGTCTGCCGATGACTTCCAGATTGTCTTCCTCGAGAGCTCTCTTCATAAGCACTAAATCCTGCCGTCGGTTGACCACAAATTCTTCGGCAAGCTCCACAAGGTCAGGCTCAGGAAAGGCCCGACAGTCCGCAGCAAGCACCATCTCTGGCAAACGACCATCCAAAGGCAACTGCGAAGACTCACCCTCGTCTCCAGAGGGCTTCGTGAACCTCTCTTTTGCAAGCCACTTGCTCAGCTCCGCAAATAATTCCCGACGCTGGATGGGCTTTGTTAAATATCCATCGCAGCCACTCTCAAGACTGAGCCGAACTTCTTCCTTCAGAGCATGAGCACTGAGCGCGAGGATAGGAGTTCGAGCAAGCCCCCTTGCCTGCTCCTCAGCACGGATAGCTCGTGTGGCGGCTCTGCCGTCCATCACCGGCATCTGCACATCCATAAGAACTAAATCAAAGTGGCCTTCTGTAAAACACTTTTCCACAGCCATCTGCCCATTTTCCGCAATCTCCACCTCTAGTTGGGTGGAGGCAAAATAGGCCATCATTAAACTCCTATTGTCGGCTGAATCCTCAACCAATAGGACCCTACCTCTGAGATCCTGGGGATTGACTTGATCATGGCCCCTCTGACTCAGAGGAGCTGGATGGCCCCCAAGGCCTGCCTTCACCCTGTGCCTTTTGTCCATAGCCTCCGACACAGCCAACAGTAATCGCTCCTTGGAGAGGGGCGAGAGCAGAGGACCTACCGCATCAATTGCTGCCACAGTTTGCCTATCCACTTGATTGAGATCGTCAGCAACAACGAGCAACGAGGGAATCCCTTGACCTGCAACCGCCTCCTTCAATTTTTCATACCAGTGAAAAAAACCGTAGGGCTCAAGACTCAGGTCCGTCACCACCAGGTCGATACTGCGTGGGCTCTTACTCCAAACCCTGATAAGATCCAATGCATCTTGGGGACTCGATACTTCCGTTACCTTCGCCCCCTGTGCGGCCAACATTCCGCGGACGACCATCCGCATAGATGAATCCTCCCCCAATAGCAAAACCTTCATTTGACCCCAGTCCCAGGCCTTCCCCTGCGCCGAATCGCTCACATGCAGTTGGGACTCAGCTAGCTCCAAATCCAACTCCACGCTAAACTGACTTCCCTTACCCTCTTGACTGGCCACCCGGATCTCCCCTCCCATTTTTTCAATTAAACCCTTAGTGATAGCAAGCCCCAAACCCGTTCCACCAAACCTCCTCGTCACCGAAGAATCACTTTGCACAAATTTCTCGAAAATCCTCTCCAATACTTTTTCAGGAATACCTATACCGGTATCACTCACCACAAAGCGCACTCGGCACGTCACATCTGAAAACGCCTCCGCCGAAACCATCAGTCGCACCATTCCCCTGTCGGTGAACTTCAGCGCATTGCCCAATAGGTTCACAAATACCTGGCGGAGCCGATGTTCATCTCCCCAAACCATTTGCGGCACAGTGGGGTCGATCTCACAGCTCAAGACAAGCTCCTTTTCTTTAGCCTTCAAAAGGAACATCTCGGAGACCCCCTCGAGCAAAGCATAAAGATCGAACTCTCTGTGATCTAAATCAAACTTACCCGATTCAATCTTGCTCAAATCCAAAATATCATTGACTAGATTCAACAGAGTGTGACTCGAACGCCGACACACATTTAAAAACTGCTGTTGCTCTTGATCTAGTTTTGTTTCAGATAGAAGATCACTCATTCCTATAATTGCATTGAGTGGAGTGCGTATCTCATGGCTCATTTTGGCCAAAAACTCTGATTTTGCCAAAGATGCTGAGACGGCCTCCTGTCGAGCACGAAGAATCTCCTCTTTGTGCCTTAGAGCATCTGTAATGTCTCGCACGTAAGCAGTTATAGTCTGAAATTGCTCCACCTCAATAAGACTCAGAGCCACTTCCATGGCAAATTCCTGGCCGTCTCCCCGCAAACCCTTCACTTGAATTCTGCGATTGAGGGGCAGACCCCTGCCCAAAGTGAATTGTCTTTGTAAGCGCTCACGCAGCCGAGAACCATAGCGCTCTGGAAGCAGCCGAAACACACCCCCGGGAAGCATCGTCACCTCAAGCTGACTCACCCCAAAGACCTTCTCGGCTGCACAGTTAAAGTCAATAATGTCCCCTTGAGGCGTGAAGGTTAAAATACCATCAAGAGCCGACTGAAAGATGGCAGTTTTAAGTTTCTCGCTCTTCTTTAACTCAATCTCAAATTCAAGACGCTTTTGAATCTGTGCCGCCAGTCGTTTATTTGTGAGCTGCAGATCTCTCGTCCTCTCAATAAGACGTCTTTGGGTCAGTTGGTAGTCCTCAACCCTTACTGCCTTCCTTTGTGTCGCCGCTACAGAGTAGACAATATGACTTGCAACAATAAAGTATGCTAAGCTGTTAAATGTGGCCCCCAGAAGAAGTCCATAGGGAAACAAAGCCTTCGCCCAAAGAAGGTCAAACAGTCCAGACATCACAACTGCTAAGAAGGCCCAACCAATAGCAGCATAATAAACGGATGGTCCACGACGATGAAGGGAGAAGAGGTTAAGACCTACTATTCCAAGAGCAACAGCCCCTATCCCGAAAGGAAATAAAACTTCTCGAGCAAGATCCTGTAAACCCTCCATCTGGTGTGCTGCCAGAAGAGCCATAGCAATACAAATTCCAAGAATAAAAAGGGCCCGCGCAATCACACGTCCACTAAGAGCCTTTTGAAAAAAGCTGGCAAAACTCAAAATAAGCGCTCCGTAAATGGCCTTTACTGGACTGTCGAGAAAACTGACCCAGGGGTCTCCAGAGTACTGAAAGTCACGAAAGTAAAGAAAGAGAAGATCTACAAAGAGAAGAGAAAAAATAATCTGTTGAGCCCACAGAGCAGGCACAACTCCCCCGGAGGTAAACTGAGCGGAAGTAATAAGGAGGCCGAAAAAACCAGCGCCAAGACCAACCCAAAAAATAATATCGATGAGAGTCTGTGCCTCAATCCACAACAACCCACCAATGGACAGAACAGACAGCCCCAAGGCCACCAAGCTAAACAACAGTAATCCCAAACCAAAAAACCCAAAGGAAAAAAACTTAAATAATTTATTCGCCATAGATCGGCCATCCTCTTATGTGGACCCTCAAACTGTCCAGCAAAAGCCAAATGATTAGAAATCTAAACATCTCCACCTTTTCCTCTCCCCCTGTGCAAAAAAGTTTATAATGAACTTGCTTAAACAGGGGTCTTAACCTTATAAGGGAATTACTAACACGGCGCAATAGAGGCCAGGGAAGATTTGCTCAATCAGGGAAAGTTAATTTTTCTTGATGAAAAATTCTTCATTTTTGTCTCTCCTGCCCGAGAAAGCGAGAACGTCCATGCAGTCCATATTGCTTGTTGAAGACTCTCCAGAGGCACAAGTGCTGGTAAAAAGAGCTTTAGGCCAAAGCTATAACCTCACCTGGGCCAAAACTTTAGCTGAAGCCACAAAGGCGGTAGAAGATCAATCTTTTGACCTGATTCTCCTGGATGTCATGTTGCCCGATGGCGATGGTTATCGGCTCTGCTCTATTTTACAAACCAATGATTCGCTAAAGAACACTCCGATCATCTTTCTAACTGCCCGAAACTCCGTCACAGACAAGGTTCTCGGATTCAAGGTTGGGGCTGATGATTTTATCTCCAAGCCTTTTGATGCCCTGGAGCTGAAGGCCCGAGTAGATGCTCGGCTGCGAAAGAAAGAGCAGCAGCTGCAGGCCTCTGATGTCATTCGGCTTGGTCATCTGGAAATCAACAAATCCACTCAGCGCGTGAAAGTTTTTCACGAAGATCATTCTGAAGGGGAAGGTATAGATATTGACCTGACCCCTATTGAGTTTAAGATGCTATTGCTTCTTACCAAAGAAGTGAACAAGGTCTACTCGAGAGACGAAATCCTCGACACTGTTTGGGGCGAAAACATTCATGTTTATAATCGCTCCGTGGATACTCACATCAGCAAACTGAGAAAAAAGCTTGGAAATCGAGCTGATTATATTGAGTCGGTTCACGGCAGCGGCTATCGGTTCAGTTTTAAATCTCAACCAAAAGCACAAGTTACTGAACCACCTGTCCAGGTGCTGGCTCATCCACAGGAGCCTCCTCCCATGAGCCTTTAAAAGAGCCCACTCTTCCTTCCAATTTTTGACGAAAAAAAGGAGCCTTTTTGGCTCCTTTTTTCTTTAAATCAAAAAATTCTTGCAAAGCCCTTAGACGCCCCCTACCGACAATGCTGCCAGAGCCGCTAAACCCATAAGCAGGATTGTGAGACTTAAAAGATCGCGCCAAAAGGCTCTAAAGTCACCGGGGTTTTCACCCTCAAGATCCCTAAACCGACTTGCCATAAAACGTCCTCCTTTGAGTGGTTTGGCCTTAAGCCACTTGGTAACTCATAAAACGGGTCCTCTTCCAATCTGCAATCTGACGAGTGATTTCGGCCTGCAAGTACTCGATCAGTCCCGCCTCGGAATCAGCCCGGTGATAGACAGAGAACTTACGCGTCACTGAATTGATGGACACAATGCCCTCGAACAGGTTGTTTGCACGCCCAATTATGGCTTTAATATGGGCGTCACTTGGAGCGATGCGCTCTAAGGTTTCAATGAGAGAGCCTACCTTTTCCCGCTCTTTGGGATCGGCAAAGTATCCATAGAACTCTATTTGTGGATCTCTGGACGACATAAATCCCTCCTTTTTGTTCCCTTAATTGGTTCCAATTTAGTACCATAACTCCAAGCCACAACTCCCCCTTGAGAAAGTGAAGAAAGTGTTTAGAAATTTCAACAGAAGCTGGAACTCAGTCGAGTTTTTGGGTAACCTGGGGTCACGAAATCAAGAAAAAGGAGTAAAAGCATATGACGCCTCACAAACCATCCCTCAACTTTAACTTTGCGGGTCAAGTGGCCCTAATCACAGGAGCTGCCGTGGGCATTGGTCGAGAGATTGCCCTTGCCTTTGCAGAGTCGGGAGCCAACCTAGTACTGTCAGATGTCAATGAAGAACTGGGACACAAGACCGCTGAGGATGCGAAGAAATTTGGGGTTGAGGTGGTTTACAGCCACTGTGATGTGGCTCATGAAAGCCAAATTAAGGACCTTTTTGCTCTTGCTCTCAACAAGTTTTCCAAAATCGATATGGCCTGCAACAACGCCGGAGTGGAAGGTACTGTCGTCCCCACGGCCCAGTGTTCAACTGAAAATTGGCAAAAAATTATGGATATCAATCTCAAAGGAGCTTGGCTGTGTATGAAGTATGAAATTGAGACTATGCTCAAGCAGCAGCAAGGGGGCTCCATCGTCAATATCTCCTCAATTGCTGGGCTGATTGGCTTCCCAGGTCTGCCTGCCTATGTGTCTAGCAAACACGGCCTCATTGGACTGACGAAGACAGCTGCTCTGGAGTATGCAGCTCAAGGCATTCGGGTCAATGCCATCTGCCCTGGCCCCATCATGACAGAAATGCTAAAGAGACTTATGTCCACAAGTCCAGGTTTTGAGGAAAATTTAACCAACTCTGTGCCCGCCAAAAGGATTGGAGAGACCAGAGAGGTTGCAGATAGCGTCCTGTTTTTGTGTTCAGCCTACTCCAGCTACACCACAGGCCAGGCTCTGGCCATTGACGGGGGTTGGGTCGCCCAGTAGTCTAAATAAATGGGCATCAACACTGGAAATGGCAACACCCATCGAATTGTTTTAACTGGTGGACCTGGTGGAGGAAAGACCACCGCAGCCGACCTGATTCGCAGAGAGATTGGTGAAAGCATTATCGTTGTTCCTGAAGCTGCGACCATGCTCTTTATGGGTGGCTTTCCGAGACATAGCGACAAAGATGTCTCTAAGGCCACCCAAAGCGCCATCTTTCACGTCCAGCGCAGCATTGAAGACATTCAACACTGCCTTTTCCCCGGCAGAGTTCTTCTCTGTGACCGTGGCACCATCGATGGAGCTGTCTACTGGCCTGAACCCAAAACCTGCTTCTTTACAGAGATGGGCACAAGCCTTGAAAAAGAGTTTTCTCGCTACGATGCCGTGATTTTTTTTGAATCCGCCGCCGTGGGAAATAAGTCCATTGAGGGGGGGAACCCCATCCGCATTGAAGACAACCAAAGGGCCATTGAACTGGATTCGCGACTGCGCGACACCTGGTCCAAACATCCTCACTTTATTCATATCCCTCACCAGGATTCATTTTTTGCCAAACTGACTTGTGCCGTGGAGGCCTTCAAAAAGGTCCTCGTCACCCTCAACGGACAAGATCAATAAAATGTCTACTCATCCACCGAGCGACCTGAGCCTTGAGTTTTTAGGAGCCGCGGGAACTGTGACAGGCTCTAAATTCCTACTCAAATACAAAGATAGCTCCATTATGGTAGACTGCGGGCTCTTTCAAGGCCTGAAGAGCTTGCGCCTGATGAACTGGGAGGGGCTAGCAGAAATTGCGAAAAACACCGAGGCTGTGGTCCTCACCCATGCTCATCTCGATCACAGTGGCTATCTGCCACGCTTTATCTCTGAGGGCTTTAAAGGGCCCGTCTTCTGCACGGAGCCCACACGAGATCTCTGCCAAATCCTGCTACCTGACAGTGGCTATATCCATGAGGAAGAGGCTCGGTATGCAGGCAAAAAGGGCTTTTCCAAACACAATCCGCCCCTGCCTCTCTACACAGAAGCCCAAGCCCAAGATGCACTGAAGCGGTTTAAGATCGTGAACTTTCGCGAGACGTTTAAAGTTGGACCCTTTGAAATGGAACTCATACCTGCTGGACACATCCTAGGGGCAGCGAGCCTCTATGTTAGGGTCAATGGTCGAAGCCTTTTATTTTCCGGGGATATTGGCCGTCCCAATGACCCCTTGATGAAGCCACCGGAACTCCCCCGGAAAGCTCACACCATTGTCATGGAGTCCACCTACGGAGACCGCCTGCACAGCGAACAAAAACCCGTGGACATGATGACTGAGGTTCTAGAGTATGTGGTGACGGGCAAGGGCACCTTACTGATCCCCTCATTTGCAGTGGGACGGGCACAAAGCATTCTCCACTGCCTCCATCAAACTTTCATGCTTCGCCCAGATCTAAGGCTTCCCATATTTGTCAATAGCCCCATGGCCACCAACGTCACCCAGCTCTACTTAAAACACCACCAATTCCATAAACTAAGCCCCCAGGACTGCGAAAGCATCTTTGCCCATGTGACCTATGTCAACTCTGTGGAAGAGTCCCAAGAACTTAACAAAAACAAGGGACCTAAAATTATTGTCTCTGCCAGTGGAATGCTCACTGGCGGCCGCATCCTTCACCATATCAAGGCCTTTGGTGACAACCCCAGAAATGCGATTCTTCTCCCCGGATTCCAGGCCGAGGGCACCAGAGGGGCCGCTCTAAAAAATGGGGCTCGTGAGCTCAAAATCCACGGGGACTACCACCCCGTTTTGGCCAGAGTCTTTGTCTGTGACAATCTGTCCGCCCACGCGGACCAGAGTGAACTGCTCGATTGGCTCAAACAAATCACAAATGGAGTGGATCACTTATTTTTAGTTCATGGAGAGGCAGGGGCCGCAGACACTCTTAGAGCTAAGATCTCCCACTATCTTGGCCTGAATGCCACCATCCCCCGAAGTGGCGGTCCGTACCCTATTGGCTCTGCTTCGGAAGTTTTGGCAAGCCCATAGATTTAAGAATTTTGTGAGGAATGTCCGTATTGTCCATAAAGCCTGTAAACCGATGCGCTCCGGGCCCTTCCGCTAAAACCGGTACGTCTACAGCTGTATGCACAGCAGAGTCGAGTCTATAAAGGGCTGGGTGAACTCTCTCAGGCCCCTTATCTAGGTCCACGGAATGGTCCCCTTTTCCCCCTCCCGGACCTGTGGAAAAGGTCATGATCGCCTTGCCTTGGACATTGCCCAGAAGCCCCTGGCGCTCTGCCTGCTCTCTAAGAGCATAGCCATTGATGGCAAGCCCCCCTGTCTCATGATCTGAGGTCACAACCAAAAGGGTCGAAAGGTCCTGGCTTTGAATCTTCTGTCTGGCCCTTTTCACAGCTTCATCCATGGCCAAGGTATCACCCAACATATGATGAGCCATATTTCCATGCCCAGCATGATCAATTCGCCCAGCCTCAACCATTAAGAAAAATCCGTTGGGGTTTCGACTCAAAAAGCCAATGGCTGCATCCACCATCTCCGCCAAAGAGGGCTCTCCAAGCTTATCGTTCTGCCGATCCAACTCATAGCGCATATGATCGTACTCAAACAGTCCTATCAACTTGCTGTCTTTAGGGGTTGGATTACGAGCCATAAAGGACTCCAAACCACGACTTGAGTCCACGTAAGTCCAGCCTTTTTT
>SKYF01000179.1 GCA_007128005.1 Bdellovibrionales bacterium | reverse complement strand
GCCAGGCCTACACCGCTCGGCGCTGGGGGACAACAAAGCCCGTTTTGCATCATTTTTCAGATATGAAGGCCGTACCTATAAGAGCCTATGGCCAGTACACTATGGCTCTTAAAGACCCCAGACCATTTTATATGAATCTGATTGGAAGCCGCACCAGCTTTGATATCTCTGAGGCTGAGGAGTTTGTACAAGGACTTATCCTGGAGCTCTTTCCCCAGTCCTTGGGGCTGGTCAAAAGCCTTGAGGAACTCAATCGGTCCCAAGACAAGGTGTCGCAAGATTTGAAGCAGCGAGTGAACCAAAGCCTCCGCTCCTATGGGTTGCAAATTCCTGATCTGCAGGTCATGTCCATGCTGCCCTCCGATGAAATCATCAAAGCCATGGACGCCAAGGCCGCCATGGACCTGATTGGCAACAAAAGAGACTACCTGCTTTATCGAGCGGCCAATAGTCTGGGCGAAGCTGGGGCCGGGGCGGGGCAAAGTAATGATCCCCTGCAAATGATGATGGGTCTAATGTTGGGAAAAAGTCTCATAGGGGGGCCTCAGGGGGATCCTCAGCCCACCCCCATTCCCGTGAGCTCAGCGGCCGCGGCATCCACCCATGAGGCCGGCCCAACAGCTCCTCGGGAAAGGAGCCTCTCCCATCCCCGCTTTTGCCCATCCTGTGGAGAGCCTTTGCCATGAGTTTTGATGTGATCTGTTCAAACTGCGGAGCCCCCTCAGGACCTTCGGTGGGAATTTGCCCCTTCTGCAAAAGCCCCTTTAGTGGGGGCGGATCCAAAATATCTGGGAAGGAAAGCCCTACACTTACTAAAATCAAAAAATACTATGATGAAGGGCTCATCGAAAGGGCTCTCAACCTGATTCGGACGGCCGAACGAGAGAAGCCCAAGCTTTTAAATAATGCCAACTTTGTTCTCCTCTATGTAAAGATTCTCCTAGAAGTGGACGGGCCGACCAGCAAAATCAACAGCTTGCTCTCTAAAGCGCTTCTAGACAAACCCTCGGACCCTCTTCTCATCGAGTATTTGGAAATCGCCGACGCTCGTTCCAAACTCTCCAATCAAGTCAATGATCCGGGAGAGCTGGAGTTGGCCAATGTCATTCGCCGATCTCCTAAGAATGTTCACGCCTTGTTTTTGCTGGGCAGTCATTTGTTTTGGGTTGAAGGTGATACACAGAGGTCTCTAAAGTATTTAGAAGCCTGCCATCGATGGCGGCCCAACTTCCTACGCGCCGCCGCCTGCCTGGCAGCAATTTACAAAAAACTGGGCCTCGACAGCCAAGCCAGCCGGCTGTTCCGTCACTGCGCCAGCCTGGAATCCAACAAAGAAATGAAAGCCTATTTTAAGAGCCTGACCTAGACCAACCCGATATTTTCTGAGCTTCGTCGATAAGCAAAATCTGAACGCCGGAGCCTATTGGCCTGGCTCATGACCTCCCGTGACAGAAGCCTCCTCTGATCTTGATGGTGTCTAAGCTCTAGGCAGCTGCTGTTTAGGCTAAACATCACCCTGAAGACAGACTCCTGTTATTTCAATGACTTAGAGTGAGAACGCTTTTTGCTACATGATAAATCAAAAGGGGGACTCCACTTATGACTTTAAACAGACACTTTCTAAAAAGCTTGTGTTTGGCCGGAGCGGCCATCGCCTGGCTCACTGGCTGTGAATCGGGAAATCACCAGAATTTGGCCGCCAATCAGGCCGTCTCTGTGGATGCCCAGCCCTGTGGCTCACGCGCCCATGGAGAGTACTGGTTCGAACTCACCGATCAGACCAGCACCAATGACACCTACGTTTGTCCCAACGGGAGCCTTGGCTCATCCATTCACTTCCTCGAAGCCCAGTTTCAATGTGAGCAGGGACAAGTGATTGCCACGGGGACCACTCGCCTGGATCCAGACCCCATCAGCACCAACTGCAGTGCTAATGGCGGTGGCGGTGGAACCACCCCCAACCCCAACCCTATGCCTCCTCCGACTCCACAAGTCTGTAGCCCCGGTGCTACGCAATCTTGCTCGATTGCCAATGGCTCTGGACAGCAGACTTGCAATGCGGCTGGCTCAGAGTGGAATGACTGCCAAGTCACAAGCTGCAACACCAATTTTGTTCAGTCCGGCAACCGCTGCATTCAAAACACCTTTACCGGCAGTGGGCTTTTTCACTGTGACGCATCTTTTTGCGATGTAACTTGCGGAACCAACACTCGACCTGACCGCTTGTATAGAGGAGAAAAGGGCTTTTGCACCACCACCACACCAAGCAACAACCTGAGAGGATCAAACAACAGCAACCCTTATAAGGGTTTTCATGCCTGGATCCAAGCTGACTACAATTTGCATGGCTCTTTTGTCAAGGCTGAGTCCTCCACTGTAAGAGTCAAAATCACCTGTGATGTGAACTTATACAGAACAGGCATCTCCTCATGGTACAATTTTGGAGTGAGGGAGTGTTTTTATGAGGCCACAGGATTGACCCAAAACCCCATCCGAAGATCTATTTGGATGAATAGGTCTGCCCAACCTGGTGTAACACGCTCAGGCCAGGCTCTAAACTTGAATCAGGCGAACTTCTATCCCTTCCAGCAACTCACCAAGCACACCAATCATATGGACTACGGAGAAGATGGGCCAGTCACCGCAGCGACTTATTGGCACAACAACGCAAGAACGAATAGTGACCGCGGGGATACGGTCATTGATTTAGAGATCAGGGCCAATATGAGCTACAGAGCCACAAAACATTAGGCTCTACTGACTATAAATTATGAAATCACTGTAGCCCCTTGTCACCAAGGGGCTTTTTTTTGCGCTACCCGGCGAGGCAAGAGTTTTAAAACGGGTTAATAAATGTCTCATGACATCCGTTTGCTATTTCGCAACTAGCGAATTAAAAAGGAGTGAAGGTAGAGTTCGTTTTCATATTTCAACTGCTCGATGTGGGGATCTATGCCCTGCTCGCGAACCCAGGACTCGCCAGGCAGCTGATAGTGACCAGTCAACAGATTCCCCAAAATGGGGTCGTTGGGCAAGTCAAACTCAATGGAGTCGACATGAGTGGCAAACTTCCCGTAAGTTCTTGTTCCCTTGAGGGTAGCGCGACCCAAGTTCTTTAAAACGCCGGCAAAGACCTCCGCAGCACTCTTAGTTTGGGAGTTGATCAAAATAGTCATGGGGCCGTAAAAGAACTTTCCCTCTTCCGCAAAGAATTCCTTATTTGCTCCTCGGGAGGAAAGACTCACATGGGAACCCATAAAACTTCCCTTTTCCAAAAAGAGGTCCAACAAACACAGAACCTAACTTTTCAATCCGCCGGGATTAAAGCGCAAGTCAATTTCAAGTGGTTTATGCCGATCAAGGCCCTCCAGCTCGGCCTTGATTTGTTGGCATAAATCCGGGTCATCAAAATTTGAGATCTTGAGACGAAGAAAACTTTCTTCCTCGACCAACTGGTAGAGTCCTGGCTTGAGCCGGTCCGTGTAACCCCTCAAGGAGTAATGGCGACCTAATCTTTCCACTATTACTATCACTGGCTTCCCGGGCTCAGCTGACCTCAGTTGATCCTCCCATAAGATCAGGTTTTGTCCACTCACTGAGACTCCATTGACCTCCAAAATTCGGTCAAAGGGCTGAAGCCCCGCCCTTGCAGCCGGAGACCCTTCTAAAACCCCCGTCACCCAATTCTCACCATGATGGGACCAAACTCGAACTCCAAAACCAAAGACATCTTGAGGTGGGACATTGCCCGGTGGATCTCGAAGGGCATAATAGGGGTCCAATGTGTGTTGAATCAGCAACTCATAAAAGACCTTGGCCGCCACAGCTTCGTATACTGAGTCGGCAAAAAGGCCCTTTACATACTTGCAGGCAGCAAGAGCCGTGGCTTGCACATCCTCCTGGGCTGAGGAGTGATAAAAGGCCTTAAGATATTCATATCTTTGGGCCAGTTTGCTCTCCTCATTGGCCAAAGAGGTGAACACCCTTCCGCTAGGGCCCAAAGAGGGCCTTTCTTCGGAAACAATCAAGCCATGATCCTGGTGACCAAGATTGAGGAGAACCTGAAGAAGAGATTCCATGCAGGCAAAAAAGTGGCGGTCCGACAGAGCACAGTAGGAGAATGCAAAATCCACCCTGGAAAAGCCAAATCCAGAACTCTGCCACTTCTCTAAGGCCATCTGACTCCAGGCCATGTTGAAATAGAAAAGGATAAGAAAATAAGAACAAATCCTATAGTGCATGGCACAGAGCCTAGGTGAATCTTCAAGATTTTTAAACACCTAAACCTCGTATTATAAGATTTTCCCTGCTATCCAGTTTCTGTGTATAGCCTTCTTCTACAAATTTTTCTTAAAGGCTGTTTAGCTCAGGCCCTGGAGCAGCCGATTACCCAATGGTCCATCCTGGCCTATGGAGGCCAGTGGAGTGCCAATAGTATCGGGGCCATCTTGCGCGGCCGGACTGAAATGCAAAGCTCCTATGTTGGGGTGGTCGGCGCAAGCCAAAGCCTCTACCAGATGCCGGACAGACTCCGCCTGGAGTTGGAGGCCAATGTGGGCACCCACTTTGGCTTACAACATCACTCGGAGTTAAACAGTGCCCTCCTTTTTCGCTGGAAGCGCTTTCCCTGGATGGATCATTTGAACACCTCTGTGGCCTTTGGACTGGGGCCCTCACTGGCTCTACAAGCCCCAAGGATCGAAGAGCGTCCCGATCGCCCCGCCTCCCCGCTGCTGGTGTTTATGCCTGTGGAGCTCACTTTGGGCCGACCACCCACCCATGGCTCTTCTTGGGAGTTGCTATTGAGAGTTCATCACCGCTCTGGAGCCTATGGAGTTGTCAGCCCCGCCCGAGGCTCCAACTTTATCAGTCTGGGCTTGCGCTATAGCTTTTTCAGCCCAGAGCCGAGAATGAGTGACTTGACAAGCCCAGCAACCCAAGCAAGCATGCCCCACTATGAGTGAAGTGCCCACTGAGGAGAGTGCATGAAAACCTATCAAGTCATCAGCTCCGCTTTCCAGGCCCAAATGATTTCTCAATATTTGCAATCCCATGGACTCCATCCCCATATTCAAGGTGGAAAGGAATATGCAAGCATTGTCACGGGAACCGATTTGGGTCGCTATGAAATTTTCTTGCCCGAGGAGGAACACACCAAGGCCGATGAACTGCTCCGCGCCCTTGACGACCCCGCCTCTGAGAAAAATCATCCTCCACAGAGAGGGCTCGGCCTGGGAGCTGGCCAAGCACTAAAGCGAAGCATCTTTTTTGCTCTGATCAGCTCTATTCTGTTACCTGTCGTTCTTAATCTATCCTCGCTCTACTATTTGAAGAGATGGTGGGACCTGGAGCCGGGAGGCGCCAAAAGACTTTTACTGTCTTTGCTTATCCTCGCCTTCAATGCCTTTGGCTTAGCGGTATTCTTCCTTGCAGTCCGGCCACGACTCTTTTAAACCCCGATAACGCATCGTCTCTTCGTGCCGGAGAAGCATCGGGTCATATTTTATGGGGACAACTATCACAAGTCCCCATCGGAACCTGGAATGACTACTGTTTCCAAATCACCTGCACGGGAACATCAGGAGCTACAACGACCCCAATAAAATAACCGCGAACTCTCTGCCCAGTGTGAGGATCCGTCAGAGTGTTGGTGCCCATTTGAGCCCTATCCAACCGGATCACCTGGGAGCTGGCGTTGCTGTATCCGGCGATGATCACAATATCGTAGGCCGTTTGGACATTCATTGCCTGAGGCACGGGCACTCGCCCTTGATAGTTAGAAACCAAGTCTACAGAAGAAGTTTTGATTGCCATCCCTTGCCCCAAGTGCCCTTCACAATTGGAAATGGCGAAACCACTGTGGGAAAAGCCTATGAAAAAAGTGAGGAATAGGGTGACTAATATCCCGCTTAAGATTTTCATAAGATATTTACCTCCAAAAAACTTTTTATAGGTGGGTTTGGCCTCCGCGCCCGGTATCGGTCGCGAAGGCTGGGGCGATCATCTTTTTTATGCTTATGGCGACGGGGGCTGGGCTCCTCTCTGCGGCTGTGGGCCGTTTTATGGCGGCCACGGCCAGCCCCGGCTTCGCGGCGGCGACTCTGCTGGCTGGGAAGAGCATTGCCGCGAGAGTCTGTCATAACGGGAGCTTGTAAGGGCTTTGATTTTTCCTGGTTTACAAAGGTCTCTGGGCTGAGAAGGCACAAAAAGCGGCCCACAATCTCCTCAGAGGACATGGCCTCAAGAGCCGTCTTCCACTCAGGACTCAAAAGCTCGGCCGCTCGTTGAAAGCTCTTTTGCTCCTGAAAGGCTGTGAGCATTTTTTCAACCTTCCTCATACCCACTTCCCGGCGCGAAGGAATGCGGCCCTCTTTCATCCGGGATCGGGTGAGTTTTTCTATCTTTCCAATAAGGGGGCGCTGGCTCGGGGTCACCAGACTGATGGCCAAGCCCGATTTTCCAGAGCGGGCCGTGCGTCCAATGCGGTGAACATAGGCATCCAGCTCGCGAGGAAGGGAGTAGTTCACCACATGAGTGATGTCTTTCACATCCAGGCCACGGGAAGCCACATCTGTGCAGACAAGAATGGATACCCTTTTATCACGAAAGGCCTGCATGCTCCGCTCTCGCTCACTCTGAGTCTTTTCTCCATGCAGAGAGTCCACCTGGTAGCCGCGGCGGGAAAGGTATTGGCTGAGATCCATCACCAAAGATTTGGTCTGGCAAAACACCACCCCATAAAACTCATCAGCGGCCTCAATAATTTTACACAGCACTTCAGGCTTATCCGATTCACGGGAAGGATAGTAAAACTGCTCCACCCCGGCCGAGAGAACCTCGGTGCGATTGACTTGAACAAACTGCGGATGACTCAAATAGGTGTCCGCCACCCGGCGCACCTCTCTCTCCATAGTGGCCGAGAACAACCAGATCTTGCTGTTGTCCCTATCGGTGGCCTGGAGAATGGCTTCAAGCTCCTCCTTAAAGCCCATGGAAACCATTTTATCGGCCTCATCAAGAACCACGATTTTAACACCCTTGATTTTCAGAGTTTCGCGTT
>SKYF01000065.1 GCA_007128005.1 Bdellovibrionales bacterium | reverse complement strand
GCTTTCCAACAAAAGCCCCCTGCTGCATGGCCACCGGCGCCAACCCGGGCAGGTACTCTCCCTTACTCCCCTTGCAGGCAGCCTGATCCCCAACAACAAAGACATTGGGCTGCCCCGGCAAGCTCAAATCTCCCTCTACTATAAGACGACCATCTGGGCTCTTTGGGCTCTGCACTGTTGCGGTGATTTGAGAAGGCTTGACACCAGCAGCCCATATCACTGTGCGAGCTTCGATTTTTTCCTCATTGGCCATCAGACTCCCCGGCTGGATATTCTTGGCCAAACAATTCAGTCGAACTTCGACCCCCATCTGTTCCAAAGACTTTTTGGCGTGCTGAGACAAGTTCTCGGGGAAGCCAGAAATCAAACGATCTCCTCCCTCTAAGAGAACCACCCGGGTGCTTTTGAGGTCGGCTTTTTTGTAGTCCTTGTAAAGAGTGCTTTTAACCATCTCCGCAATGGCTCCGGCCAACTCCAGACCAGTGGGGCCCCCGCCCACAATTACAAAGGTGAGGAGCTGTTGTCTTTTTTCCGGGCAATCCTCTTTTTCCGCCAATTCCAAAGCCATAAGAACTCGACGCCGGATCTCCGTGGCTTGCTCGATGGTCTTTAGTCCCGGCGCACTTTCTTCCCATTGATCATTGCCAAAGTAAAAGTGTTTGGCGCCGCAACTTAAAACCAAATAGTCATAAGGGTGCCATTTCCCATCATAGGAAAGGCGTTGATTTTTTACGTCCACCTGATCAACTTCCGCCAGGACCACTTCGACATTTTCGAACTTTGAAAAGAGCTTTCGAAGGGGAGCACAAATATCTGCCGGATTGAGTCCCGCCATCGCCACCTGATAAAGCAAGGGCTGGAATAAATGATAGTTGCGCCGATCAATGAGCTGAACCTGAAATTCAGGACGACCCGCCAACTCCCTGGCCGCAGAAACTCCTCCAAAGCCCCCACCGACAATGATCACTTTTTTGACCGCACTGGGCTCTTGATTGTTGTGGCTAGACTTCATACCGCTAGAGACTAAACCGCCAGTGACTCCACGTCCAGTCTTACCCGTGCAACTTGAGGACTTTTAAAAAATTTTAAGGGCATAATTGTGAATCCAGTAGCCCACAGCCAATAATACAATTCCACTCAAATAACAGGTCCAAAAGCCCAGCTGGAACCTCTCTGCAAATAAAAAGGGCACAAAAAATAAAAGAGAAACGGGCACTGCAATAAAAATACTTTTAGCATACTCCACAGACTGACGGGCATCCGACCACTGGAGCTGGGCAAAGACCAGGGCCAAAAGACTGCTGAGAGGCAGAGCTGTTAAAAAACCAGCCAAGCCTGTCTTTTTTCCCGCCAACCAGGAGACAAAACTAATAACTACAGCAGCAACAAGAACTTTAAGGATAGCTAAACCCAAGATTGGCCTCCCTCTCCATCCGACGGCATACGGACTCCTTAGTTGTGTTAACATAGGCTTCACCAAAAAACCACCTCCTGCGAACTCCGGGCATTGGGATGCCTCCTCCTGGGCCAGCAGCAAATTGGGACTTTTTTTGGCTGAATGTCGATTGCCACTCTTCCAGAAGAGAGATAAATCTTAAGAAAGGGGAAATTTGGCTATGTCTTTAGACTGGTGGCTGTCTTTTTTTGTCGCTTTTGCCTTTATGGAGTGGGCTGCCTGGGCCCTGCACAAATATGTGATGCATGGGTTTTTATGGTCTCTTCATGAGGATCACCATGTGATCAATAAAAAGTCCCGATTTCAAAAAAATGATCTATTTGCTGTGTTTTTTGCTGTCCCCAGTTTTCTCGCCATCCTCTACGGCAGCTTAGGGGGTCCGGCATGGATCGAAGGGGCTGGCTATGGAGTCATGCTCTACGGGATCGTTTACTTTATGGTTCACGAGGTCGCCATTCACAGAAGGTGGAGATTTTTTAATCTGAAGGGAAGATATATCGAATCCCTGAGAATTGCCCACCACCACCATCATCAGGTGCAAAGCAAAGAGGGAGCCTCCAACTTTGGCATGCTTGTGCCTCCCCTGCATTACTTCACCATGAGTATGAAAGATCTGAGGAGACTGAGTCCCGCCTATCAGGCTGCACACAGCAAATCCGGAGACTCTTCCGACTGAAATCTAGACAAATCTTACCTTTTTACCTGTTAAAAAAATAACAGCTGAATTTGAAGTCGGAATAATGGAATACTCTCTTGCAGATACAGAGGCCTTGAATCCTCTAAAAGGAGAGTATTCTGCGCTGGCACTACAAAGTGGTCCTGGTCCTGGTCACAGGCATTTTATGGCCCCCTCCTACAGCCCTGCTTGCAGCCCCCAAGGAGATCTGCACCGAACTGCTATCTGGCTCGGGCGGCAGCCTCTATCGGGACCCCACTGAGCTCTCCCAAACTGAGTGGAAGCAAATTTCTTTGGACCACAAAACCGCCAAGGAGCTGATCCGTCAGCTTCGCTCCCACGAGGATTTTGACTATTTTTATCCTTCATTCTTAAGAGCCTGGCAAAGACGCCTCAATAAGGTTGAAGCGGGGGAGAGACAGGTCCTTCCCTTTGCCGAGGAGTTCACTGTTCTCTCCTATTACGAAGTGGAGAGTGGACATATCACTTCGATGTATCGAGCCTTAAACCACTGGCTGCGAAAGGGAGAATTGATGGACTTTAAGGCCCATCAGCTGAGATCTATGGCTTTTATTATGGCCTCGGTGCTGAACAAGCTGCCCCCAGATCGGCTGGTGAGGGACCAAGTGGTCTTTCGCGGCCTGTCTCTTCCCACAGAAAAAGTGGACGAGCTCTATGTCGAGGGCCAAGTTGTGGAAGACCTAGGATTTATGAGTTCCAGCTTGGACCGGGATGTGGCCGATGATTTTTCCTATGGCAACATGGACAATGAGAGGGTGATTTTGGTGATCCGCTCTCAGAGCGGACTCAAAATCTCCAACCTTCTCCGCAAGAATCCCTCCTCCCGGGCTGATGACTTCCGGGATGAGCAAGAGGTTATTTTCCTGCCCCGCACCCCCTTCAAAGTGAAGAGGGTTTTTACCGAGAACTTCCGGCGTATCATAGAGCTGGAGGAGATGAGCCCCACAGAAACCTCATCAGCCTCGTCGCAGTGAGATCTGAGCCAACTGAGCTGCTATGGCAAATATTTCAATTTACAGGCAAAGGCTCAGGCTAGGAGACAGAGTTTAATGCTATAAAGAAGCACTGGCTCCTTGACGGGGTTGAGAGCGCAACTCTATTGATGGGGCATGAATTACCTAGTCCCCCTTCTGGTGGCCACCCCCTTGGTGGGGGCCTTGGCCTGCCTCTTTGTTAAGTATCGATTCATTCATCTGTGCGGATTGGGCTTTTTACTGTCCCTTGGCCCGATGGCTGCCTTAGTCTGGCCTGACACCCTTGTCAGTGGGGCCCGCCAGTACGAATTGGGCTTGGGGATCATCCCTTTACAGATCCCCTTAGTCAACGATGGGCTGGGAGTTCTATTCACCTCCCTCAATGTTCTGATTTCCCTTTTAGCTGGGGCTTACGCCGTTTATTACTTTCAGCCCTGTAAACCCCGTCAAATCCGCCGATTTTGGACCCTCTGGCTTTTGGTGACAGCCGCAAACAATGGAATTTATCTGGGTGAGAACTTATTTTCCATTTACCTTTTTATCGAGATGCTTGGGCTTTCTGCTGTCGGTCTGATCTCCCTATCTTTAACACCCCAGGCCATCCAATCGGCTCTTCGATATCTGATTGCCGGACTTATAGGGTCTCTTTCCTTCCTTGTGGGTTTAGCTGTGCTCCATTGGCATTACCAAACACTGAGCCTTATCCATCTGCAGCCAATTGTCCAATCCGACCCTCAAACCATTGCCGCTGTTGGGCTCATGAGCACCGGTTTGCTGTTAAAGACAGCCCTCTTTCCCCTTCACTTTTGGCTTCCTGAAGCCCACTCACAGGCTCCAGCTCCAGTGAGCGCTTTTTTGTCCGCTGTGGCCATAAAGACCACTTTCTTTTTACTCTTAAAACTTTGGTCGGAAACCTTCTCGTCCATTCTCAACCCCAATCCAGGCTTAATTATTGGAGGCCTAGCGAGTCTAGCCATTGTCTGGGGCTCTCTGCAGGCGATTCAGCAAGACCGACTCAAACTGGTGATCGCCTATTCCACAATAGCTCAAGTTGGTTACCTCTTTCTGGTCTTTCCCCTTTTCACTCAGAGCTTTCCCATTTCTCAAGATCTGGCTATCCAAGCAGATGCCTGGAGGGCTTGTGTCTACTTAGCTCTTTCCCATGCGGTAGCCAAATCATCGATGTTTATGGCAGCCGGAGCCATCACCTACTTTTTTAAAACTGACCAAATCGAGCGACTCTCTGGAATCTCAAAGCTTTTTCCCTTAACAATGTTTTCCTTTGCCCTAGCGGGAGCCAGCCTTATGGGTGTTCCTCCAAGTGGAGGCTTTGTGGGAAAGTGGTATTTACTTTCTGCTTTTATCCAAAGCGGCCAGTGGCTTTGGATTATTCCAGCGGTTTTGGGCGGACTCCTTTCAGGCATTTATGTTTTCAGAATCCTGAATACATTTTTTTTAAAAGGCTCCGCCAAGAGAGAATTGGGCTTAAACAAGAAGCCCCCCGGCGTTCATGTTTTGGAGATCCCCGCCTTTGCTTTGGCAGTCCTTTCGATGCTCTTGGGCTTTCGCGCAGCAGAGATTTTTCAATTGCTGGAGGTGGGCCTGCCTGTCCCCTTGCAGCTGGAGTCCTCTCCGCTAGGGGGCTCTGAATGAATATCCACTCTTGGATCCCCATACTCATCCTAGGAAGCTCTTTTGTCCCTTCATTGGTGATCTTCTTTTTAAGGGAAAACCAACACCTCACAAGGAGTGGACTGAACCTGGCCGGGGCACTTCTAAAGCTGGCACTCATTGGCATTGTCTATGTTGGCTATTTAGAGGGAACCACTTACGAAACAAGACTTTCGTTTTCTATGAACTGGGACCTCGTTCTGCGAGTGGACGACCTCTCCCTCCTCTTTATGAGCCTCTCAGCAGTTTTGTGGCTTTTAACAACACTCTATGCCATTGGGTACTTGGAAGGCTCCCCGAACAGAAGTCGATTTTTTGGTTTTTTTGGATTTTGTGTGACCACGACCATGGGAATTTCCCTGGCCGGCAATTTATTTACCTTTATTGTTTTCTACGAAATGCTGACCCTGACCACTTACCCTCTTATTGTGCATCGGGGGACAGCAAAATCTATCCGGGCCGGAAACACATATTTAGTTTTTACCCTGGCGGGGGGAAAGCTTTTGCTTGTCGCAGCCGTCTGGATTCACGCCCTCCTTGGCCCCATGGATTTTCAGCGGGGAGGAGTCATTGAAGGTTTAGCCACTGCCCCAAGCTCCTCCACCTTGACACTGATTTTTGTCTTGTTAGTAACGGGCTTAGGGGTCAAAACAGCTTTGGTTCCTCTTCATGGCTGGCTGCCTCAGGCCATGGTGGCCCCTGCTCCCGTCAGCGCTCTCTTACATGCTGTGGCTGTAGTGAAAGCGGGAGCCTATGGAATTGTGCGAGTCGTCTATGATGTCTTTGGGGTGAACTTGGTCTCTGACCTGGAGTTGCTCACCCCCTTGGCCCTAGCGGCCTCACTGACCATCATCTATGGGTCTGTTGTAGCTCTTTTTCAAACAGACCTTAAAAAGCGATTGGCTTATTCGACTGTCAGTCAGGTTTCCTATATTTTACTGGGATTGGGAATCTTTGGCTGGGCAGGCACAGTGGGTGGATTGGTTCATTTGGTCCATCAGGGACTGATGAAGATCACTCTGTTCTTTTGTGCTGGAAATTTTGCGGAAGTTCTAGGGGTTCGCAATATCAAAGACATGAATGGTATAGGCCGACGGATGCCTCTGACCATGGGCTGCTTCACCTTAGCGGCCTTTGGCATGATTGGCCTTCCCCCTTTGGCCGGTTTCATCAGCAAATGGTATTTGGGCCTAGGAGCGGCCCAAAATGGTCAGTATTGGATTCTAGGTGTTCTGGCCATGAGCAGTCTTCTCAACGCAGCCTATTTTTTACCCATCATCTATGCCGGGTGGTTTAAGACGGCCCCGTCGTCCGAGACAGAGACCAAAACCCGTAGGTCTCTTGAAGGGCCCTGGCTTTTACTCGTCCCCCCACTGGCTACGGCTCTTCTTTCTCTAGCCACGGGGGTGTTTGCCGGACTCTATGACCTGAGCCCCTTGGGCGCGGCTCAAAGAATTGCTGAAAGGGTTTACGATCCATGAACTCTGCAGTCCTCTTACTCATCCCGGTGTTTGTGCCCTTTGCCCTTGCCCTAGGCCTCCTAGTTAAGCCTCATCTTTTTTTGAAAGTCTCTCCATGGGCGGCTGCCCCCGCTCTTCTTGTTGCTTTGACAGCAGGTCCTCAACCCTTTGCCAATGTGGATCCACTGCTCCTAGGGGCCCTGTTTAATTTGGATTTAACTGGACAGGTCTTTCTTATTTTGACCAGCGCGCTCTGGCTCGGTGCCGGTGTTTTTGCCAAAGACTACTTTGCAGATCAAGCGGAGAGGCTCCGTTTTGATTTCTTTTTTCTCCTGACGATGACTGGAAATCTGGGCTTGAGTATCTCTGCAGACCTCTCAAGTTTCTACTTATTTTACGCCCTAATGACTTTCAGCGCCTATGGCCTCATAGTGCATGATCGGAGAACTGAGTCTCTCCGTGCGGGCCGAGTGTACCTCATCATGGCCCTGGCTGGCGAGATGGCCATTCTCACTGGCTTTTGGCTGGCGGCCTCCACAGCTGATTCTCTCCGCATTGACCACTTGGCCGAGGCTGTGATCCACTCTCCCCTGAAAACCTGGATTGTGTCCCTGTTGTTGCTCGGCTTTGGAGTCAAAGTGGGTGTTTTGCCCCTGCACTTTTGGCTCCCTCTGGCGCACCCGGCGGCACCTTCTCCTGCCAGTAGTGTCTTAAGCGGAGTTATGATTAAGGCCGGCCTATTGGGATGGGTCCGCTTTCTGCCTTTGGGGGCTATGGCCCTTCCTGTTGCTGGCTCCGTCGCTCTTACTGTGGGTCTGGCCATGGCCCTATTCGGCGTTCTTGCCGGCCTGACTCAGAGGAACCCCAAAACAG
>SKYF01000199.1 GCA_007128005.1 Bdellovibrionales bacterium | reverse complement strand
CTGGAGGAGGAGGCGGTGAGGAAGGCAGTGATGAAAAGACCTTTAAGGGGCCCTGGTTTAAGTTTGATATGTGGGTGAACAACCAGTCGGATAGGCCTGTTGTCATTGTTGGTGTGGTGCTGAAGATGACTACCTTCAAAGATGGTCGGTCCAGGGAGTCCACACTCTCCATTGCCCCTACGGGCAGCGCCCGATCCCTAGTGGAGGTCCCTCCCAACACTGAGCTTCCGGGCTTTTCCTCCTGGGTGATCTACAACCTCGGCGAGTCGGACACAGGATCATGGCAGGTGGAGATGACCTTTGAAGGTTGGTTTGGAACCTATGAAGAGCCTGAAAAGTCCTACAAGCGGAGCTACTACTTTACCGCCAACAATTAAGACTTAGACGAGTCCAGTCCCAGAAAGAAGTACCTATCAAAAGAGGGGTGATATCTAGTCCACCGATTGCCTCCCTCGGCCTCCGCCTTCATAAAACCCCACAAGGTGTTGAGCTTGCTGTCAAGATCGTCGATCATTGCCACCACATAGGCCTCAGGAAACTTGGGCCTCTTGGGCGAGCCGTACTCCAACTTACCATGATGACTCAAAACTATGTGCTTAAGAACATCCTTTAAATCCCGAGGAAATCCCGAAATCAATCGAGCCTGCTCGTCAATTAACTCACAGGCAATGGCCATATGGCCCACCAAACGTCCGCGGTCAGTGTACTGGATACCGTCTTCCACTTCCAGCTCCCAAAGCTTACCAATATCGTGAAAGATGGCCCCGAAAACCAAGAGATCTCGGTTGAGCTCAGGCTCATAATGGGCGGCAAGAAATTTCATGATTTTACAGATGGAAAGGATGTGCTCTAAAAGCCCCCCCATATAGGCATGGTGAATGGATTTGGCCGCAGGGCTCTTCAGAAGCCTCTCCCTGATATCCTGATCCCTAATTGTATTCTCCAAAAGTTGCCTAATATAGGGATCTTTTGTCTCACAGACCACTCTGCTCAGCTCAGTAAACATCTGCTCGGGATCGATTCTAGACCCAGAAATAAAGTCCCGAATCTCATACTCTCCAGACCTTACGGGAGCCACGTCATGAATCACCACCTGACGCCTATTTTGAAAAAGCTGTACATGACCTTTAACTCGAACAAAGTGTCCATTTTGAAAAGTCTCTCCCTGCTCTTCTACCTTTTCCCACATCCTTGCATTTAGCTTTCCGGAGGAATCATTGAGGCTAAAACTCAAGTACTTCTTGCCATTTCGATCTGTCAAATACACCTTATCACTGATCAAAAATATCGAATGAATGCTGTCCTTTTCTTGAAGGTCAGAAATAAATTGCTTTTTTTTGGGGGGGTGGATTGGCAAGGTCATTACCTATCTCCTTGTTCATTGCAAAAAAGCTCTGGATAGCGCGAATCATACACTCTCACTGAGGAAAACTTGATCTGATTTTCTTCAACAACAAGAAAAAACAAGAGCCCCCCTAAAAAATCTAAGTAGTGGCCGTCATCGGAGCGCAGCTCAAAACCACCATTCATCCACTGCTGTCTAAACTGAGGGGTCACATCATAAAATGACAAGCAGCCTTGACTGTGAGTTTGTGGCCAGTAAAACACCCTCAATCGCCTCAAATCAGCTCCTCCCAAATCTGGCTCTAAAAGAAAACGAAAACTTCCCCGACGTTGACTCACTAAAGAAGCCAGGTCCAATTCTCCATAGCCATCGGGTATAACGACTTGAATCGGTCCTGCTAAAACTCCTGAGCTTGTTGGATAAATATAAATTTTAAGGGGGAAGTTTTTCCGACTCAGAATCCCTTCACCCTGGGCTCCCACATAGTTGGCAATCTCAATGGGAACCTTAGGTCCTGAAGATCTCACATGGGACAAGATCCTGGTTTGATAACTAATCCCTCGATGGGTCAGATCGCGTCTCTCACAGGCGGTGCCGAGAAACCATAAACTTAACAGCAAAGCTATTCTGAACATTGCACTCATTGAATTTCCGCCCCTATTGGACTGGCAAGAGACCCTGATCTTGAGACCACTGTCGAACCTGATACAGCGGCTTATAATTATTAGAGAGGCCAAAACCCCTCACCAAAAATGTTTGACTCGTAGAAAATTCCCTCTTTTCAAAGTGAATCCTAGAAAGATGACCCAGCGCCATAACGGACCGGGGCTCAGCTTGTAAAACCTGCTGCCAATATCGAACGGAACAGTCTACGTCACCGCTCTCATAGCAGAATCTCGCCTGTAAGATCAAAGGCAAGCTCTCATGATTCGACCAATTCTGCTCCATGGCATTTGCCAAGGCAACTGCGGCCTGGTCCATCATACCCATTTGCCACAGAACATATGTGAAAATCGATTGGACAATGGGGTCTCTCGGCCCTTGATTGACTGCTGCATCTATCGCCCGCCTGGCATCAATTCTTCGCCCGGTCTTTACAAGACAAAGGGCCCTGAGGGCCACAACCCGTGCATTCTGCATGACTCCCTGGACAAAGCCCTCACACCAGTCCTGAATCCGCATCCAACCGACAACATCCCTATGTAGGAGTAGATTATAGCGAAATTCATCAATCAAAAAGGGATCCACAGATAAAATCCTATCCACTTGCTGTCCTGCATTTTCTCTATTTCCCAGCAGAACAAAAAAGTATCCCTTCAAAAGCTCCGCCTCTTGCTGAAACTCGCTGTTAGAGGCCAAAAGATCATTTAGGCTTTCAAGCCCTTTCTTCCAAAGCTCTCTGGATGAATCGACTTTGCCCCACTCCAAATAAGTCGTGGCCAGTAGCATATGCGAGATGGCGACTTCTGGGAAACTACGCGCCACTGCAGAAAAATACTCGACAGCTCTCACAAAATCTTGGCGATAGAGAGCGATAACCCCCAAGTTCAGTGTGGCCGAATAGTAGTCCGCGCGTACCCCAAGAGCTCTGTGCATGGAGTCCTCTGCCCTGTCCAGTTCCCCATCCTTTAACTCTGATAATCCAATGGCAGTTGAGGCCATGTAGGACCATTTCTCTTGATTTAAAAGACTGCGGAGAAGTTGACGCCCACGAACTGTCTGCCCCCCCTCCTGGATTTCCAAAAGACCCAAATAAAATGCCAATTCATCAGAGACTTCTTGTTCTCCAGAGATTTTTTTAAGAAGTTCATAGCCTTCCCACACATCTCCTACGTATATTTTCTTCTTGGCTTGCAAGATTAAGTCTTCCGACTCCGTTTTCTGAATCATAGGTTGAATCAAAAAGTTGTTGGTAACTAGATAAAAAACTACTGCCGCAGCCAAGCCCGCCAAAGTAAGCCGCAACCAATAGCTCTTTTCATCGATCTCTTTCTTAACTTTCTTATCACCAGCCATCGCATAAGAAGGTGGCTTTGAAGGTTGAGATTCTTTACGAGTGCTCTCTCGCCTGTCCTTCTCTTCTTTGTTGTCCTGAAGCCCCTCAATCACAACTTCTTCCGGCTGAATGAATCCTGCCAGATCATCTGTCATTTCATCGTTTAAAGCTTGGTCCATATTTTCAGTGACACTGATCGTGGCATCACCCATGGACTCGGTAAATGTGTCCTCACTCGGCTCTTTAAGTTGAGCCTGCCGCAACTCCTCAACAATTTTTGCAAAAGCTATATGGTCACGAATGTAAACCCATCTTTGATGAGACTCTGCAACCTCATCTAGAACAACGATCTCCCGACTGAACAAAAGCTGAGTGACTTCCTGTTTAGTGAAAGGTCCGAGAATCCGTCCCCCACTTTTGACTAGCCAAGAAAGATCTTGTTTTTCCATAATTATAATTTTGATGGAAAAAGGAGCTTATGTCACGTCCGGATCAGATATCTAATGCGCAAAGTGCCTCTCCCCCGTCAGGACCATGGACACACCAAGCTCCCGGGCTTTTTGCAGTACCTCTTGGTCCCGCAGAGCTCCCCCTGGCTGAATGACCCAAGAAATTCCTGCCTGAGCGATCCTCTCAACTGAGTCCGAAAAAGGAAAAAAGGCATCGCTGGCAAGAACCGCCCGTCCAGAGAACCCAGAGTGAAAGCGCTGAAATCGACTTATGGCCTGATCGACTGCATCCACTCGATTCACTTGCCCCATACCCAAGCCCAGGCTCTGCCCTTCTCCGACAATAGCAATGGAGTTACTCTTCAAGTGAGCAGCAACTTTCCAAGCAAAAAGCAACTCGACACGCAGTTTGTCGTCTAGACCTTGGTCAGTCAGCACTTGCCATGAGGAGCCCCACTCCCCCACAGTGTCGGGGGTCTGAACAACAAATCCGCCAGGAAGACTCCTAATCAATGGGTGACCTTCCCGCACTAACATCTGTGGCCAAGATAGAAGTCTGAGATTTTTTTTGCTGCTAAAAATTTCCCGTGCCTCTGCTGAAAAGTCTGGAGCCACTACGCACTCAAGAAACAATGTCTGTAGTTTTTTAGCCATGGCCCCAGTCACCTCTTTATTGACTGCAACAATTCCTCCAAACACACTTACCGGATCGGCTTGAAGAGCTCTCTCGACAGCAGCCTCTCCTTTCGGATCTAAAGCCACCCCACAGGGATTGTTATGCTTTACTGCCACACAGGCAGTTAAACCGAAAGAGTTAAGATCTCTAAGAACATTGACGGAGGCACTAAGATCTAAAAGATTGTTATAAGATAACTCTTTCCCCTGAAGAACTTGAGCCCTGTGAAGCCCGTGGTCCTCACAGCTATCTTGCATTCCGCTCCCCTGGGAGTACCAGGTGGCCTGCTGATGGGGGTTTTCCCCGTAGCGCAACTGGGCAACTGGAGATCCTTTCAATTCAAAATTGGAGCCAGCATCTTTTTTTCCTGACAAATAATCTGAAACCACCTTATCATATGCCGCTGTATGCGCATAGACCTTGGACGCCAAAGTCCGCCGTTCATCGAGTGAGAGATTTAATTTTCCAGCAATCCAACCATAGTCCCTAGGATCACATACCACTGTCGTTGTTTGAAAATTTTTGGCTGCCGCCCTCAAAAAACTAGGTCCTCCAACATCAATAAATTCTATTTGATTGAATTCACTTAAACCCTCACCCAATTTTTCTGAAAAGGGATACAGATTTCCTATCACAAGATCAAAGGGATTAAGACCTTGCTCCTCAAGAAGAAGGGTGTCTTCTTGATGCTCTGGACGGGCTAGAAGCGCCATATGAATTCTAGGATGTAGAGTTTTTACTCTTCCCCCCATCACCTCAGGAAAACCCGTCTGCTCAGAAACATCGACAACAGGAATGCCATGTTCTTTGAGATAAGCCCCAGTGCCCCCAGTCGAGACAACTCGCATCCCGGCAGCCACATAGGGCTTTAAGAAGTCAATTAAACCAGTTTTATCCGAAACACTGACGAGTGCATTTTTAAACATAAACTGCGCCTCAAGGAATTAAAAAGAAATGCGTGTAGCTAGCGTCTTCAAATCATCATTGGTAATAAAAATCCCGCCCCCAATAAAGGTGTTGGCTGGCCCCTGCTGAGCAAAGGCATCATCGACACCGCCAATGAGGTAAATGCCTTGGAGGATATTGTAACGGGCAAAACTTCGCAAATAGGGAGCTTCCAAATCAAACAGCTCCAAAGACAGGCGCAGCCGTCGATTGAAGAAATGATAGTCAACTCCCAATCCACCAGAGTTCTGAATGATTCCCCCTTTGAGGGTCAAGTCATAGAAGTTTTTGGCAAACAGGACAGAAAACTTGACTCGATTGGAATAGGTCGTCGTCTCCTCTCTCGAAGTCAATGGTCCGCCGTCTATAGATGTCTCAGTGACAACCCTGCCCGAAACTCCACGAGGATCATCGATAATCTGAACCTGGTAGTAGCGATCCAAGCCCGGCTGAAGCTTAACCCCAAGGTAGGATTTGGTCATGTCTGAGGTGGTGAAGTACTCAGAGTGAAAATCAATACTGGTCTCCATACTGGCAAAGCCACCTAAAAAAGTATTGATCGAAGTGATCGCGGTGTTGATCTCCTGAATTGTGGAGTCATCATTTATCAGGCGCCCCACCGTGCCTTCACCACGGTTGATTTTTTCAGTGATGTCTTCAATATTGCGCAGCGAGGCATCTAATCTGGATAAACTCGCCTCATTAATATACTGGTCCAAATTCCTCGACACGGACTGAAGGCGTGTCATGACATCACCAATCTTAACTCTATTGTCGTCAGTCATTTGAGCCAAATCCCCGGAGACTCTCTCAATGTTGAGTAAAATTCTCCCCAAAGGCGAACTCAAATCCCCCTCGTCTTGATTCGCCCGTTTCAAACTCTCGGCCAAGTCAATGAGCGAGCTGGTCAGACGGGTGACTTCACCCATGATTTCTTCTAGACCCGCTGTAGAGGGCTCCAAAACAAGCTCTCGACCCGGGGGGACCGGCTTCTCCTCCACCCGACCTGGCAGGATTTCCACATGTCGATCCCCAAGAATTCCATCTGCTCTGAGAATCACTCGTGAAGTCTCTGTAACAGGGGCATCCTTTTCCAAAACCACAGTGATGCGGGCCTGGCCATCCACCAACTCAATGTCCTCAATCATGCCCACCTTAATTCCAGCCATCCTGACCGCAGAGCGTCGAACAAGACCGCTGGCATTGTCGACATAAAAGTGATGGCGCTTCACTCCCCCCAACATTCCCGGTCCCTTGGAGAGCTTCATAGACATTCCCCCAATCAGGCCAGAGACCAGGATCACCATGACTCCCACTTTGAACTCAGGGGCGGAAAACAAGCTCATTCTCTCTTAAATCCTTTGGCCAAAAAGCGCTGTATCAACTCAATCTTTGAGTTGTAAAAATCCTCTTGGGTTCCAGCCAAGAGAACTGTTCCCTTATCTAACATAACCATATGATCGGCCAATCGAAAAGCAGCAAATAAATCATGGGAAACCACCACGGACGTGGCCCCTGAAATGCGCTCATGGGTCTCCAAAATCAGATCGTCCACCATTTCACTCAAAATGGGATCTAGACCCGTTGTGGGCTCATCATAGAGAATCACCTCAGGGTCCAAGGCCAATGCGCGAGCCAGCCCCACTCGCTTTTTCATTCCCCCACTGAGCTCGCCCGGGAGCTTCCCATAATGCTTTGGGTCAAGGCCGGAGGCATTTAACTTAGCTTCTGCGACCTCAATAATCTGATTGGCCGTCCAATGTCTACGATGCTCTCGCAGAGGAAAACAGACGTTTTCCAAAACCGTCATATCATCAAACAGTGCCGCATGCTGAAAAAGCACTCCCAATCGCCTTCGAAAGCGTCCCAGCTCCAGCTCCGACATGGAGGCCAAGTCTTGACCAAGCACCCGAACTCGCCCAGAAGTGGGCTGCAAAAGCCCCAACATATGTTTGAGTAAAACAGACTTTCCCGTCCCACTGTAGCCAATGATCACGGTGAGCTGACCATGGGGAATACTCAGATTGATCCCATTGAGAACATACTCATGCCCCCCATCGAAGGATTTTTTGACATTTTGCATTTCAATGGCAATCTCTTGAGCAGACATCAGCCGTTAACCAAATCCAGATAAAAGCGAATGAAGTTTGTCATGAAAAAATTCAAAATAATAATCATAACCATACTGTGCACCACGCCTTGATTTGTGGCCTCCCCGACACCCTTGGCTCCTCCCGTTGTGGTGTAGCCCTTAAAAGTACAGATGGTGGCAAAAGTCACTCCAAAAACCGCAGCTTTAATAAGACCTTCAAAAACATCACTGGGTTTAATCCACAATAAAATTTTATCCCAAAATATAGCCTCATCCAGACCCAAGACATAGATACCCAATATGTGGGCCCCTACCATCGCAACAAAGTCAAAGACCCCACACAAAAGAGGGAGAGTGATAAAGGCTGCAACAATTCGAGGAGAGACAAGGAATTGCTTTGCATTGATCCCCATCACCTCTAAAGCATCTATTTGCTCGGAGACCCTCATTGTGCCAATACGGGCCGCCATTGCCCCTCCCGCACGGGCCGCCACAATCAGTCCTGTCAACACTGGGCCCAGCTCCCTGGATATCCCCAACGCCACCGTCGGCCCCACCAGATTAGTGGCATTGACCAAATTAAATCCCAGATAGATTTGAAAAGACAGGGCCATCCCCGTAAAAGCCCCCGTTAAAGAGATAATCAATATGGATTTATTGCCAATAAATTCCATATGCTTGACGATCTCTTCGATACGACTTGGCTTTGCAAAAATCAGTTTCACACTTTCAATAAAAAATAACAGAGATCGACCACTGTCGAAAAAAAACTGGTAGATACGCTGGAAGATCGACCAGGCCAAATCATCGATAGCTTGGTTGAGTTTTGTTCGATAATTCAGCCAAGCAGACAACATAAGCTCAACTTTCCCTGAACTTAAAAATTCGCGGAACTCGCGGGCTCACATTGGTCAAGATCTCATAGGGAATGGAGTTATTCAGCAGGGCTAATCTTTCAGCTGAGATTCGCCCTGCCTGCTGATCACCCAAAACAACCACCTCGTCTCCCACAGCAACTGGCCCTGTCGCCCTTACCACCTCGGTTAAATCCACCATGCAGTAATCCATGCAAATCGATCCCACTATGGACACCTCTTGACCCCGCACCAACATACTTCCTCGCTGCGTTAGACCTCGGGGATATCCATCTCCATAACCCATGGCAACAACTCCCACAACTGAAGACTTCTCTGCTGTCCAAAGCCCCCCATAGGAAACCCTCTCTCCGGCCTTAAGGCGATGGATTTGGACCAGCTGGGACTTTAAGCTCATCACCGGCTTGAGATCAATTTGACTCATCGCCCTAGACTCCTCCTCATTCGGCCCCCCTTGTGGCCCTGAGCCAATAAGCTCTGGATAAATTCCATAAAGAGCTAAGCCAGGCCTAGTTCCCCAACTTGTTGGCTGTAAACCTTGGCTCATCACATGAGCCAAAAGAGCCGAACTGTTGAGCACATGGACTCGAACCCCGGGGGTGACAAACCAGCTCAAGACCGAAGCAAACTTTTTCATCTGTTGACTGGATCTGCCCTGAGCTTGATGAAAATCCAAGCCGTCACTGAGATGTGTACACACCCCCACAATTCTCAGCTGCTTATTACTCCGAAGCTGCTTCAAAATCTGCTCCGCCTCTTCTGGCTGAAATCCCATCCTGTGCATACCGGTATCGAACTTAAGATGGACCGGGTAATAGGCCTTGTCGGGAACCACCTCCAGCATATCCCTCAGCTGCCCCCATTCACTGAGAACAGGTGTCAGTCTGCTGTGAACAAGAGCACGGGCTCCTTCCCGATTGAAGCTACCAAATACTAGAACTTCGACTTTCTCTGCTTCCTCACAGGAGGCTTGCTCACGCAGAGCGAGCCCCTCTTCCACCAGGGCTACTCCTGTCGCTTCTAAGCCTCGCGAAGCCAAAAAGTTAAAAATTTCTTCACTTCCATGGCCATAGGCATTGGCCTTGAGCATGGGACAGAAAAATGACTCTGGCTTTACCAGCTTTCTCAGCTGACGAAAGTTGTGATCCAAACAGGCCAAATCAATTTCAGCCCAGGTTTGCCTAAAAACAGGATTTTGCACGCTATATCAATCCCTCGGGAGCCTCCTCTTGAGGCCGGCCCACATCTGCCACGCAAACTCTGTTTAAACCCTGAATTTTCATATTGTACAAGACCGCATCGGCACTTTGAAAAAGCTCCTCTGCGTCCTGGCTGAGGCTTGGGTACTCACTCACTCCAACACTCACTCTAAGCCCCTTAACAGCCCGTAAAACTTTAGAAAAGTCTGCCAACTCCAACTGACGACGCAGTCTTTCTGCCTTTATAGCCGCCCCCTGAAGACCGGTGTGGGGCAAAAGCACTCCAAACTCGGCAAAGGCCACCTGCCCCACAAAGTCATTGACTCGAGTGTGTTCGCGCAGAATTTGCCCAATCAACCGCAAAGCCAACTCTCGATCCTGAGCCCCTAGATCGGATAGCCTCGTCCCCTGACTCTCCACATAAAAAACCAACAAAGACACAGGCAACTGAGTCCTTCGAGCTCGAGAGACCTCCTGAAATAAACTGTCCAAAAAATCAGTGCGAGTTAGCAATCCTCGTTTTAGCTCAGAGCTTGCCGCTTTGTGCAGCCTCTTTCTGGCCTCAATCAACTCACTGTGATGCTGCAAGGCCATCCAAAGAAGGGTCGGTACCGACACCACCTTCTCTTGCAAGTGCTGGCCTTCGAGTATGCCAAGCTCCTTCTTGGGTAAAACAAAAACTCCCATGATGTCGTTGTTGACAGTCAAAGAAAGGGCTCCAAACTCAGCCCAACCTAGCACCTGATCCACCATCTGCTTGAGAGATAAAATATTTTGCGGCTTTTCCAGCTGATGGGAGTCGAATTTTTCTTCCAAAGCGTTTAAGTTCACTCCCAATCCCTGAAGAAGCTCTGACTCTAACCCGAGGGAGCGCACGGCCAAAAGAGAGCGACGACCCAGGTAGTACTTTAAATAGACAGCTTGGCTGACACCAAGACAAATACTTATGCCCCTTAAGAAGTGTTCTGCAGCATCTTCTACTGTCCTGGCTTGATAGAGTTCTACCAACCAAGGGCCAATTTGTGTCTCATCAGATGGATTTACCTCCTCCAAATCCTCTTTTTGATCCAACTCATAGAGCATATCTAAGAAACTGGGCTCTCCGCTAGACCACTGGGGTACAAAGGCCTTGGCTGAGTGACTTTCCTCCTTAAGTGGAGCCTGCTCTTGTTGTTCTTGTTGTTCTCTGCGATACATCCAACAGTTTGTCTCTGCAGCTCGATCCACAGCCCTAACCAAATGGACTGACTGTCGAATTGGTAGCAATAGACAGTCATAGACACCTAAAGCGTAATAGCTCGACATCTGAAAATCCTGGTCCTCCGGCAATAGCAAAACAATTCTTGTTTCAGGCAACTTGTCCTGAAATTCTAAAAGCCAAGCCGCAAGCTTTTCCCTACTTGAATCGCCAGTCAGAACGATAAAGTGGGGTGGCTGCTCAAAAATGTGGGCAAGAGCAGCTTGAGCTCCAATAAACTCAATAACATTATATCCTGCCTCTTTCAGCGGTTGAACAGGGCTCTTATCCCCTACCCACTGATCCGTAGACTCTACCCAATAAACAGTAAATGCTGATCTCAACTTGGACGTCATGCGCATAGTCTAACCTCCGCTCCGGACCTTGGGCGGACGCACGACAAAATCCAGGTCAGGCTCCTTGGCACTGGTCAACTCATCTTCAAGGCTCTCGACCTCTTGAACATCTCCCAAGAAAGTCTTCTCATCCAGCTGAGGTGGGGCCGGTAACTCGTCTTCTTTTGTTCCAACAATGACTTTCGCCTTTAACAAATCTTCAGCACCCTTCAGCGCCACCGAACCCCTGTGAGGTGAGGCTCCTTCTCCTAAAGTCAAAGCGACCTCAGGTGTGGGAACAGGGACAGGAACTTCCTTTGGGAGGCTTTCTTGCGCGTTTGCTGTCATCTGAATTTTTCCCACTGCCTTCATTCTGGTTAAAACCTTTGTGCCCTGACCTGGAACGGAGTGAAGCTCAATCTGACCATTCATATTCTTCAACAGGCCCTTGGCAACACCTAGGCCCAAGCCAGCGTTTTCTTCCGGATCTTTGGTGGTGTAAAAGGCATCAAAAGCATGGGCTAGTTCCTCAGGACTCATGCCCTTTCCTGTGTCTTCTATAAGAAGCTCAACCTCTCCTTTTTCAACCCGCAAACTGACTCGAATCTCTTTGGTGACAGAGCCTGAAAGAGCTTGAATGGCATTTTTCAACAGCTCTTCAATAGCTGTTTGAAGCTGGCCAGCATGACCCATCACTGCCACAGTTTGAGACAGATCTTTGGCAACTTTTATGCCTTGTCGACTGATTTCATGGCGAAGCGAGGCCAAAGCCTTTAACACGACATCCTGAATATCAACTCGACGCTGTTCAACTTCTTCAGCGCTCGTCAGCCGACCCAAATTATCAATGGTGTCACGCGCCCGGCGAGCCTCTCTCTCAATCACCACAAAGTGAGATTTTAACTGATCGTCTTTGGCTTTGCTACGAGCCAACTGAGCATGTCCAAGAATAGCTGCGATCGGACCACTCAAAGCCTGACTCAAACCAAAGCCAATCTGCTGAAAGGTCCGCATTCTCTCAACCTCTAAAGGTTTACTGTCAATTTCGGATTCCATCTGAGGTGGCTGCAAATCTCCTGACCCGTCGCTTAAATCTCGGATGGAACCCTCTTCCCCTTGGTTGCCAGAAGTCAGAAGGCTTTCCTGATCCGTCCCTGGCTCCACCAACCCCTGCCTCTGAGAACTCACAGTCCCCACTGACATCGAAAACAGAGCACCCACTCCAAACCAAAATATAAGGAGCCCCACTGCGGCCCATAGAGCAAAACTCAGCGCAAATTCGCTAATAAAGGGGGCCAAAGCCGCTTGCGGAGCGACAAGAGCCAAATAGAGGTTTGATTTTTCCATTCTCTCAAAGGCCGCCAATACGGGCTCACCTTTGAGGTTGAGAAATTGTCCTTCTCCACGCAACTCCCTTCGCCCCAAAATCTCGGCGACCACAGGATGACCATCCAGTCGTGCCCCCACATAGCTCGAAGCCGTGTAACCAATTGCATAACCTCTCTCATCCAGAAGGATCGCTTCACGAGAACTCATCTTAAATGATGCTAAACTGTCCGAAAAAACTCCCAAAGGTAACAGCCCAACCCCTACGTAGACTTGCTCTGGGGCTGCCTGAACCTGAACCAGCAGAGCCAAAAAAACTCTCCCACTGGCATCTTCCACACGATACCAAACCGTATTGGGACCACTGACGCGAGCAATGGGCAGAGAGTCTAGAATCTGCCCTGTTGCCGACTCCGAAAAGCTTGCCCTTTGACTGACCTCAGCCTGAAGAGTCCAACGAGGCTGCCACCTTTGACTGCTCTGATTAAAGTCCAGCAGAGCTAACAGCTCAAAGGCACCCAGGCGGGCTCCCGCTTCCTGGCCACTCCCCTCAGATGGAGTTAAAGACTCCCGAAGGGCCACCAGCCTGGCCAGCTCATCCCCAAGATTGGTAATTTCTTTCTCAATCAAACGGCGAGAAGAAGCCACCTCAATCCGTAAATTTTCAAGAGAGAGACCATCACTCTGTCGAGTCATGAGCTGGGCATATTGCCAAGACCCAAGTCCGACTAAAACTGCCATCCCCAGTCCCAGCAACAGTCCTACTTGCCCTTGGATCTTCATCTTGCCTTCCTTGCCAATGAATTAAATAGTCCCTGGATAATAGTCTACTTACAGGGCTTTAGTAGAATCAAGTCGGGGTCTGGGTCTAAAAAGGATTAACGCATGACAGCTACGACTTGGGGGAGTATAAGAGGGCCGATGAATAGGGAGTACGATTTTTTGGTGATTGGATCTGGACTCGCTGGACTGGCCTTTGCGCTCAAGGCCAGTGAGGTGGGGCGAGTTTGTGTCTTGAGCAAAGGGAGTTTGACCTCTGCCAATACCCCCATGGCTCAGGGTGGAATCGCCGCAGTGATGTCTTCAACCGATAGCTTTGAGCAACATATTGAGGACACTCTTGAGGCCGGGGCTGGACTCTGCCATCCAGAAGTGGTTCGAGCCATTGTGGAGCAGGGACCTGAGCGCATTGATGATTTGATAAAATGGGGAGTCCAGTTTGATGTCCAAGAGCCAACACAGGGTCAGAGACCTACTTCCTCGCCTCAGACCAAAGTCCTGTCTTTAACCCGTGAGGGAGGACACCGCTCAAGGCGAATTTTGCACATTGGCGATCATACGGGACTGGAGATCCACGCTCAACTTCTTAAACAGGCTCTGAAAAATCCTAAAATTGAATTTGTTGAAAACCAACTTGCCGTTGACCTCATCATAAACAAACAGCTTCAACCTTTTGATATCAGTCCTTGGCGCTGTCTAGGTGCCTATGTTTTGGATAAATCCACAGAACAGGTATGGACGTGCTTGGCAAAGGTCACGGTTCTTGCAACGGGGGGAGCTGGAAAAGTTTATCGATACACTTCAAATTGGAGTGGAGCCAGCGGAGATGGCATTGCCATGGCCTATCGGGCAGGAGCTCGCATCAGCAATATGGAGTTTATGCAGTTTCACCCCACCTGTCTGTACCATCCACAGAACCGTACTTTTTTAATTTCTGAGGCTCTCCGAGGAGAAGGGGCACAACTCCTCAACTCAGAGGGAGAAGACTTTATGCAAGCCTATCATCCCTCAGGAAGTCTAGCTCCCAGGGATATTGTCGCTCGCTCCATTGACGCTGAGATGAAGCGCAGCGGAGCCGACTGCGTCTACCTGGATGCCACCAAATTAAATAGAGACTTCTTGCAACAACGCTTTCCAGTTATTTATGCTCGCTGCCTGGAATTAGGAATAGATATAAGTTCGCAGCCAATACCCGTTGTCCCAGCTGCCCATTACCTCTGCGGGGGAGTTATCACTGATCTTAAGGGGCAAACGGACGTTGTCAACCTGCTGGCTCTGGGAGAAACCGCATGCACAGGGCTGCATGGAGCCAATCGCTTGGCTTCAAATTCCCTTCTGGAGTGCCTTGTGCTTCCTCACAACGCCGTGATGACTTTGAAAGAAAACTGGGCATTGATGGAAAAGGAGGCTGAGCTTCACAAGAGGCCGAGCCCACAGCCCTGGCCCTTGCACGACAAGGAGAACGCCGACGAGCTGATGGTGGTCTCCCATATGTGGGACGAAATCCGGAGGCTTATGTGGGACTATGTGGGCATCTCCCGCTCCAATCGTAGGCTCGAGAGGGCCCAGCACCGATTGGCCAACATTCGCAGTGAAATCAAACACTACTATGCAAACTTTAAAACTCACTCAGATGTCGTTGAGTTGAGAAATATTGCCACGGTTGCAGAGCTCACCGTGCGCTGCGCTCTCCTAAGGAGAGGTTCGGTGGGAATCCACTTCAACATTGATGAGCCCGCACCTGCGCAAAATCTCACCGACATATCCTATCGCGACACAGTCATCAACCCTGGCCTTTTGGGAGACTGATGGAGTTTTCTAAAATCTAAAGGACAGTCCAAAGTTGATATGCATTGATGTGCCCGGATGGACATTAAACTTGAGCTCCCCGCGAAACCAAACAACTCCCCCAATTAGACTTTGGACTCCTGCCCCAAAGTGTCCCCCACCATAGAGCTGACGAGAGGTTTTGTTATCTGGCCTGTAATAGTGCGCATCACCGCCAATGAAAGTGATTCCCACAACTGAATCCAAGGGAATATCCCAACGCAGACTCAGACTCAAGTCCAACCAATCCACATTATTTTCATCGGCTGGGCTTCCGTAGGAGGTGCCCACCTCCAGAAAAGACTTTGAGCCTGTCCTAAGCCCCCCCCTCAAGCCCCAAAAACGCATGATCTCTGTCACACCTTCAATTTGGTCCGGCAAAAAACTCCCACCATGGAAGCCAAGCTCCCAATTTACAGTCTCCCCCAAAGGAGAGGGCCCATCTGCTCCCTGAGCAAATGCCTGCTGGGAGATCCCAAAAAAAGCGATAAATCCTAGTGCCCATTTCCACATAGCTCTATGCTAGCTGAAGACTCACTCCAGGACAATGTCACTTGACGCATTCCCAATTTTGTCTTCTAAATAGGGACAGATGGTCAAAAGACATGAGGCCTCTTTTCGTGGCACATATGACAGCGAAATTTTTTACCAGACCTGGACATTAGCCAAGAAGGATGATGTCAAGGGGACGGTGATCGTCACCCATGGTCTCGCCGAGCACTCCGACTGCTACCACTCTCTAGCCGAACACTTGGCCGAAAAAGGTTGGAACACCTTGGCTTGGGACTTGAGAGGACATGGACAGTCCTCAGGAAAAAGAGGCTATGTCGCAGAAATTGAAGACTTCAGTAAAGACCTCAAAATCTTGAGTGAAATCGCCTCTGAGCACCACAAAGGCCCAAGAGTTCTCTTTGGTCACTCCCTAGGGGGACAAATTTGTCTGCGAGCTCTTTTGGACTACGGAGATATGACCTATTCAGCTCTGGCCCTCAGTAGTCCAGCACTTGGCCTCAGCGTGAAGGTACCGGCCTTTAAAGAAAAGCTAGCCCATATCGCGGCAGACTGGCTCCCGCGACTGACCATGCACAATGAGTTAGACTATAGGGACCTCACCAGAGATGAAGATCACTTGGCTACCTATGCGAACGACCCCTTGCGCCAAGATAAAATCTCCCCGGCACTTTACTTGGGGATGCTCAAGAACTTTTCCCTCATCAAGGAACGAGCCCGAGAAATTCATCTTCCCACCCTCATGCAGCTCGCAGGAGTGGAGCGAATTGTCAGCACCAAGACCTCTGAAGAGGTTTTTGAGGGCCTCGGATCGGAGGTCAAGGTGCTTCGGATCTACCCAGAAAGTCATCACGAGATTTATAATGACTTGGATAAAGACAGCGCTCGGGAGGATCTTGTCGAGTTTTTAGAGCGAGTTCGAAAGTTGGCATCAGGGCCGGCAAATAAGAAAAAAATCAACTTAAACGCTGCACGGAAGTAATATGATAAGCCAGATTTATGCGATATCACAGCCTTTGACTCTTGGTCTTTTTCGTCGATGGATAGCTCTCAGCTGCACAGTTTTGATGCTTGCTGGCTGCGCCAGCACTCGCTCCTCATCAGACCGACAGCACGGACGGCTGATTGCTCAGCACACCCAAAAGAGCGAGAGCTTTGATGGTTTTTACAATGTTTATCAAGTCCACCTGACCATCTTAAAACCCGAGGTCCGACTGGCTCTGGTAGATCGGCTGGCAGAGGCTCAGCATTGGGAGCGTCAGAAGCTCAATTTTGAACGAGAAAAGGCCATTCAAGAGATGAGTTCGCAATCACAGGTTTTTATGAGTTTCTACAGTCCCCGTGCAGAGATCAATGACTGGACTCAACCCAACAGCATTTGGCGAGTCTATATGACTCACAATGGGGTGCGCTATGAAGGGCGAGTTCAAAAGGCCCCTTTTAGGAAGCCTGACATCCCCTTCCTCTTTCCCCACACAAACCGCTTTACCTCTGACTACTTGATTAGCTTCAACCTGCCTTCAAGGAGCTTAGCGGAAGGGGCCACAGCTATAACCATTACATCTTCTGCAGGTGAATCGGAATTTCAGTTTTAATCTATTTTATAGGCCCGGACCAGATGCAATCTGCACCTCTTTGAGAAGAGGATAAACCACGGCCATTCGAATCGGTGACCTGATGCCATGAGCTCTGAGAGCTTGGGAGTAAAGATTGAGCTGATCAAATGCACGTTTCACAAAGTCCTTTTGCCCAGATTTGTAGTCTACCACCCAACACACTCCGTTAATCTCTCCCCAAAGGTCTATCTGCCCCTCAAGAATATGCTCTTCCCGACGCCAATGAAAGCCCCACTCCACTTGCCCCTTCTCAATCAGTGCCTGCATAGGGGGCTCCTGCAAAGACAACACATAATCCACAGCGCGATTTAACTCCTGACTAGAGCCTGAAAACCATTGCTCTATAAGCTCCTGCCGACTGACTTGAGGTGCCGAATGAATGACCTCAAAGAGTCGATGCAAGAGCACTCCCTGGTGGGCCTTTTCCAGACGCTCTGTCGCCCTCAATCGAGTCGTCCTCAAACTCTGTGAGTCTTCTTGGACCCTGCCACCAGGCACAGACTCATTGAGCAGAGAACTCACCGAACGACGAGGAAGCAACTCTACTGATTTGCCCTCTACCGCCTGACCCTGATAAGGAGGTCTAACCTCTGGAACTCTCTGAGCCCCCCCCTCCAGAGGATAGGGAGTCCAAGGCCCGTACTCCACCTGGAAAGAGTAGTTTTGCCCGGGCCGCAGACCTTCTTCTGCCGTGGGCCAATCCCAGAGATCCGCCCAGGAGTTTTTCTTGGGCTCCCCTACCCAAGATAAAAATACCGAGTTTTGTGCTCGAGTCAGGGCCACATAGAGAAGCCGTTTAAGTTCTTCCAATTCCTGTCTCTTGCGTTCCAAAAACTCCCTTCGTCCACTTACACATTGAAAAAACTCTCCATTCTCACCCAAGGGAACAGGAAAACTCCAAAGGCCTTTCAATTCATCTAGATAAAAAGTTTTTACATTGGGTGCCCTTAGGGGCTCATGACAACTGGGTAGAATTACCTTTTCAAACTGCAACCCCTTGGAGGCATGCACCGTCATTAGGTTCACACAGTTGGGCTCAGCGGCTGCCACGGCATCTTTGCCCTCATCCCCCTCTGCACTGCTCTCCTCAGATTCTATTTGTTCAACCCAAGCCCGATAGTTAAATCCAGGTTGATTTTCAAGCTCCCTCAACCAACTTAAAAGCTTCCATAAGTTGGCCTCTCGCCGCCCACTAAAGTCATGGTGGTGAGAAAAGTCCATCACTCCCAGCTTCAACAAAGTTGACTGAAAGACCACTGACAATGGCTCTCGCAAAGCCCTACTTAAAACTGAACGCAAAAACTCAACCACTTCGTGGCCTTGGGCCTCGGGGTGAGCTTGAAGCCTCTGCCAATGAGAGGTGAACTCTGGGCAACTTTCAGAGTCGGATAGCCAACGGACCAGCTGCTCGTCTTTGACTCTCAGCCAAGGTGAGCGCAGCAGGATCATTAGACTGAGGTTATCATTAGGGTTGAGCAAAAACTTAAGCAGGGCCAAACTGTCCTTCACCTCGCGCCTGCGGGCAAAGCCACTTGCCGCATGGACATGAGTGGGGATGCCATAGCGACCGAGCGCCTGAGCTAAACCAGTCAAAGTCTTATTGGTCCTGGCCAGAATACAAAAGCTGTCCCAAGAGGCTCCCCTGCGTACAGCCTTTAGGATATAGTGGACAATGGCCTTGGGCTCGTCCTCCGCATCTGGGGCCTGAGCAAAGGTCGCCACCACCTGCGAGGGATCAAAACTCTCCTGGCGAGCCTGCATGGACATAAACTGTCCATCCAGTCTGCCAAAAAAGTCATTAAAGAAACTGAGCAGCTCAGGGGTCGAGCGGTAGTTTTTATCCTTCGTCCTCAGCTCTCCACCACCCTTGCGCAGCTGCTCTTCTCTTTCTGAAAAGACCCGTGACTGAGCCCCCCTGAAAAGATAAATAGACTGCTGGGGATCTCCCACAACGAAGCTCGGACGCTCCCCCATCAAATGTCGCAACAGCTCCACCTGAAGAGGACTTGTGTCCTGGTACTCATCCACCAGCCAATAGTCCCACTCACTGGCAAAGGCCCGAGCCAGCTCCGGCTCGCTCCGGACCACATCCAAGCTAAGCAACTCCAAGTCAGCCATGTCAAACTGCCCATTTTGTCTCTTGAAATTTAGCCAGCCTTGATGAAACTCGCAGGCCACTTGCCGGAATCGTTCAAAGCTTTCTGCATATTCAGGGAATAGTGCTGGCTGTAGATAATCTCGGCCAAGCTCTTTCTTAAAACCCTCTACAGTCGTCTTTACCCATTCTTTTGTGGAATCACTTAAGGGGGGATTCTTGCGGCTCCCACTGGGTCGAGTGCCCAAGGCTTCCACAGCAGATTGAAGCTCTGTCCAATAAGTGGCACTCCATGGGCGACGAGCCGCCTGAACAATGTCCTTTAATCTCTTCGCGTAATCGGTCACAGGGGCTTGCTCTGTCTCAACCAAAATCTGATCTGCCACAGCCTCCAGTTCAGAGCTCAAAGCGGAAAAGTGCTCCTGAGTTTGGCTCTCCAAATCCACAACTGCAATAGGCCTCATTGATGGACAGACCAGTTGACTTCGGCTGTACTCTAACATCAGCTCGGTCACTCTTTGAAACCCCATTTCCTGCACCAGCCGCTGCAGGGATCCCCCTTCCGTTAAAAGAGCCTTGAGCTGTTTTTTTGCTTGCTGTTGATTTTGCGTCTCACTCATCAGCTGAAAGCCGGCATCTAACTCAGCCAAATGCCCATAGCGACGCAAAAACAAACTGAGCACTCCATGAATGGTCGAAATATGCAACCGAGAACGCTGGGACACATACAGCAAGAGCTCACGATTGCCCTTTGCTTGGGCTGCTAGAATCAACCTCTCCCTCAGTTCCTGAGTGGCTTTGCGAGTGAATGTGGTCGCAACGATCCGAGGATAAGAATTGTGCTGCTGTTGGTAGCTTTCTATACAGGATAGGATCCTTTCGACCAACTCAGTGGTTTTTCCAGCTCCCGCTCCTGCTCTGACAATTTCATTTTGGACTAGTTGAGATGGGGAGCTCGACACAAGGACCTCCAATCACACTTCAGACATTCTGTTTCTTTTTTGGGCCGTGGAGTGAATTCTCCCCGATGAATGGATGCCACTGCCTCCTGAACCCGCTCATTGATGACCTCAAACACCTTATCTCTCTGTTCCTTTGTCACTCGCCCTTTGTCTCGCCCATCACTGGAATACAACTCTTGCTCCACATCAGTCAGTCGATAGCCCTTACTGCGATCCAAATTTTTTGCTACATAGTAAAATGCTCCTACGACAGGTCTGATAGGCAGTTCACTCAAGCCCCTCTCGATGGCTTGAGCATAGAGACTCATCTGTAAGCTGTCATTTTCCAGCCAACTGCTTATCTGAGCGGCTGAGGGGGCTGAGGACTTATAGTCAATCAAAGCATAGCTACTGCCATCACTGTCGATGCGGTCCACAAAACCAATAAAAGGCAAATCTCCCTGACCCGTCTCCACCAATTGTCCGGTTTTCAAGCACCAGGCTCCAGTGAGACGAACTTCTGTGTCCACAGTCTTGGTCAAAGGATAGCTCTTTCGCCACTGTTCTTCCGATTCGATAAACCTACGCCCCAAGTCCCTGTATCTGGCCTTTAATGCCCGCCACAGTCGCTCATCGGCAAAGACCATCTGCTTTTCCCTTCGACATTCCTCAAGCAAGTCCTCCATCTCAGATTCCGTAAGCCGCCTGATCTGTCCCCCTCCTCGGCCCACGATCTTCTCAAAAAGAGAGTGCATCAGCTGACCACGAGTGGCCGCATCCACATCCAAGTCAATCTCAGCTAAACTGCTAAGCCTCAACAACTTTTCAGCAGCAAAAATAAAGGGACAGCGAAGGTAGGCTTCTAGCTTGGAAACAGAGAGCCGGGGCCTGAGTTCAACCCCAAATCCCCCTAACTCCCTGTGTCCCCAATCCTGCTCCAGAGCCTCAAGGGCCACTTGCTGCTGCTGTTTCGACCAAGACCTCTGCTGCCAAATCTTCTCAGGATCCTGCCTCTGCCACTCATCCCAGCGAGTCAAACCGGGGATGTTCAACTGATGGGTATGGCTTGGATTCTGGCTCTGTCTGGCTTCCAGCCAAAGTAGAGAGGGTGCAAGCACTTGTCCCATAAAATCTGTATCAGCGACACTGGCCACCACCTCGACCCAAGAGCGGTCCAGCAGGCATCGAGCTTCAAACTCCAGCCGAGCCTGATCCGGCTGAGACAAGCTCAAACCAAAGGCCGCACTCAGGGAGAGTGTGTCCGCCAAGGTCAAGCCCTGGGTGTTTGAGGTCCTAAGCGCATCCTCACTCAGCCCCATCAGCCAGAGATGACTCACATTCAGCCAACCTGCTGAGTGCAAACTCACACAGTGTACACCTGGTTTTTGTGCCGCCGCGACCTCAGTTTCCTGACTGGCTTGAATCTTCTGTATATGCTGCACCCAGGTGTTTAGCCGCAAATTTAAGTGCTCGGGGCATTCTTGATACAGAGCTGAGAGCGATCGCAACAGCGACTCCTCATCGGCCCATTCCGGCCACTGCTGCAGGGCCCAAGCCACAAATTCCTCTCTGACCAACCTCTGCCCGGAGGTCAAAGTCCGCCGATAGAGTGAGCCAAGGCTCTTATCTCGCAAGAGGTCCTCCCGGTCATAGATACGTCTGAAAAGTTGGCAAAACCTCTCAAAGCTGATCTGCCCTCTCTCATCAGACTGTCTTGGTAGAACTCCCATGACAAGGTCTGAGGACTGCAGTTGTCCGCTCGCCAATCTCATCTGGGCCAGCCACACCTGATGGGCGAGTGTGGCCTGTTGGCTCGACACCACTGCCTTGTCAACTGGAATGGCCTCGGATTGCAAATACTCTCGCAAACAAGTCCAGTAGGCTTCGATATCTGGAGCCACAATGGCTACCTTGTTGGGTGCAACCCCCTGGTCTAACCACTGCCTCACTTGAGCTGTCGCAGCCTTCACTTCAGACAGACGGCTAGAATAGCGCCGGCAGTCTGCG
>SKYF01000030.1 GCA_007128005.1 Bdellovibrionales bacterium | reverse complement strand
TGAGGCACCCATGTCCAAACCTAGTAGTACCCGACGCCCCTTAGGATTTATCAGTCACCCTCAAATCCAGATCAAATACGCTCTTTTGAACGCCGGATTTATCACCTTGCTGATGGCCTCCATATATGCGATCGCGATTATCAATATTCGCTTTATGATAGACCCTCCTCCCCAAGATGAGCTGGTTTACTACGCTCTGTTAAACTCCTTTAATCTGATGACCTGGACAGCTGTCCTGATGTGCACAGTGGCCTTTTCATTTACCTTTATCTCTACCCTCTACATCACCCATCGCTTTATTGGGCCTACAGTGACTATTCGCCGCTTTATTGACCAACTGATGAAGGGAGAAAACCCTGAGCCTCTGAAGTTGCGTCGCCTGGATGAATTGGGGCTAATTGCCGAAAAGCTCAATGAGCTTCGCGATGCCTACCCACAGAAGATGGCTGACAAATAGAAGGAGCTTTCTCTGTTAGAAGACTATGAGCTTGCAATTCGTATGGGGGCCTTTTTAGGCCTTTTTGGCCTGTTTGCTCTCCTTGAAAGCCGAAGGCCCCGCCGAAATCTTGTCCTGGGCAAGGGACGTTGGCCTGGGAATTTATTGATTGTTCTTATTAATAGCTTTGTCGTTCGCCTGCTCTTTCCTGGAGCGGCCATTGCTGTGGCCATTTGGGCTCAGAGCCATGGCTGGGGGCTGCTGAATTTTCTCCAACTGCCCTGGGCTGTCAGCCTGGTTTTTTCCCTTCTAGCCCTGGACTTTGTTATCTGGCTTCAGCATCTGGCCATGCACCACATTCCCCTTCTTTGGCGCCTTCATAGAGTGCACCATGCTGACTTGGAAATTGATGTGAGCACAGGACTCCGCTTTCACCCCTTGGAGATTGTCTTTTCCATGGGGATAAAGTTTCTAGCTATTCTAGCTATTGGCCCCTCTGTGGCTGCAGTCATCCTCTTTGAAGTAATTCTCAACGCCACATCCATGTTCAACCACTCCAATTTAAAGCTGCCGCTCAAGCTAGATAGCTTTCTGCGCCTATTCCTGGTCACCCCGGATATGCATCGAGTTCACCACTCCACTCAAGTTCGAGAGACAAACAGCAACTTTGGCTTCAACCTGCCTTGGTGGGACAGGCTCTTTGGCACCTACAGAGCTCAGCCAGAATTGGGACATGAGTCTATGGAGATTGGCTTGTCTGAGGAACGGCAACAGACGCGGTGCGCAACCCTTCAGGGTATACTTTTAATGCCCTTTCAGAAAAAAGCTGATAACTGACAGATCTAAGCAAAAAATAGCCGTTTAACCCTTTTGAAGGAGCTAGGATATGAAAGCTGTGCCACAAATTCAAAAATTTATGACCACCACACCCCAGGCCGTCAATGCCAACGCGATGGTTCAAGAAGCTGCCCAGATTATGGAGAAGAATGGAATTCGTCATCTGCCGGTGATGAAAGATGGAAAGGTGCTGGGGATTATCAGCGATCGAGACATTCGAAGAGCTGTAGGGTTTACCTCTTTTAACCCCCAAGTGACTCCCGTCGCCGATATCTGTGAGACTGAGTACTATGAAACCAAGCCCAGTGCCCATATTGATGAGGTTGCCACGGCCATGGCCGATGAAAAAATCGGCAGCGCTCTGGTGATGGACAATGGAAACCTTGTAGGCATTTTTACCACAACGGATGTCTGCCGAGCCCTGGCCGAAATTGCAAACCAGCGCTTCCATAAATAGTGACTGGCGGTTATCGCCAGTCACTTTCGCGCCAGTCACTAATTATCACCCTAGACCTTGGTCTGGTCCTAAAACTCGAGACTTCGATTCTCTTTGGAGGATTGGGTCCTTCCTCTCTATGATAAAGCAACATAAGGGGACGTCAGCATGGCCGTGGTTTCAATTATCAATCAAAAGGGAGGGGTGGCCAAAACCACTACAGCCCTGAACGTTGCTGCAAGCTGGGCCCAATTGGGCAAAAAGGTTCTCCTGATCGACCTCGATCCTCAGTCATCGGCCACCAAGGCCATCTTTTCAGATCAGGAGTTTGAAAAGACCATATTTGACGTGATTGTGGGTCAAGCCGCCATTCAGGATGTTATCGTTCACTCTGAGGAGTTTAACATTGATGTCATTCCTGCAGAAATTCTGCTCAGTGGCATCGACATGCAGCTAGCGGCCCATTTTGGCCGTGAGCAGATTCTGCGTAAAAAATTAGAGCCCATCAATCGAAAGTACGATGCCATTTTGATTGATTGCTCTCCCTCCCTGGGTCTTATGACCATTAATGCCCTTTTGGCCTCAAAGGATATTATCATCCCCATTTGCCCGGAGTACTTCTCGATGAAGGGTATCGAGTTGATCCTTTCCACCCTTAAGAACATTCGTTCCGGGCTTGGCTATAAGATTGGGATAAGGGGGGTTGTTATCACCCGTTTCCGAGACCGGAGAGTGGTTAATGAGGTCATTCAAGAGGTACGAAAGAGGTACGACCTCAAAGTCTATCGAAATTATATCCCAGATAATATCGCAGTTGAAGAAGCTCACCACCATCATCTGCCTGTTTTAAAGCATGCACCAACCAGTCGAGCCGCTAAAGCCTACAAGCAACTGGCCAAGGAGCTGTGGGGATGACCAAAAACAACCCTCTTTTTGTCGATTCAACGAAACTTCCTGGGGATTTAATTCCCTGTCATGTAGAACTGAAAAAGATTTTGCTCCTTGATGGAGAGCACCTCAGCCTTCATCTTCTAAACCATGAGGGCCAGTTGATTAAAAAGGAAATGGAGCCTTCAGAGCAAAATTGTTTTGAGACCCGACTCCACCTCAACCACCAAACACAAATTCACTACCAGTTTGTGATTGAAGATGAAAACAAAGAGGAGATTTTCAAGTCTCAAGTCTATACAGAAAGAGCTCAGTATGCACTCGTTGAAGACTGGGAGCCCTGTGCAGACAAGCCCTCTCTACCCACTATGAACTCGCCCAAAACTGAGCCGACTCTCTCAGGTTCCACTTGGAGAAGAGAGCCCACACCCTCCTACCGCGAGCTGATGGAAAAGTGGGGCTTCTGACCACAGCCTTTGTTTTAAGAACTGCAAGACAGGGCTGAGCAGCCGGCCTTGTGGCGCGCCCACTCTGGACGCTTTTTAAAAAACTCTCTGGTCAATGCACTGTCTTCGTAAGGTGTCTTGATGGCCATCATCACTTTGTTGAGCACAGCTGTGTCCCCTTTTGCGACTCCATCGATGCACTGTTGAAGGATATAGTTGCGTGGGATAAAAAAGGGGTTGGTTTGATTCATCATCTGCACTTTCTCTTCCACAGAAGTTCCATCCGTCTGAGACCAAGACAAATAGTCTTGTAACCACTGCACAAGGGCCTTAAGGGCCGGCTCCGAAGGAGCTTCGGCATAAAAAGCTGCCCTTAGAGGTTCCAAAAATGTCTTTGGATCTTTCTTCCCAGCGCCCTCCCCCTGTTCTGAATAAAGACCATGGAGCTCTGCCAGCTGGCGGTAGAAAATAGTTGTGTCGATCTCAGTCATGCGTAACACCCGGTCTAAGCCTTCAATCAACTCAATTCCCCTTTGGTCCATCTTAGCCTGAAACCCAAGCTTTTTTCCCATCATGCTAAGAAGTTGATCGCGAAAACTCTGCTGATAGTCTGTCAATATGTCTTCCACCGCCTGAAAGCCCCCCAAAAGAGGCCCCAGAGCTTCACCCAACTGCGCGAGATTCCAAAGGGCAATGGCCGGTTGGGCTGCAAAGCGATAGCGTCGATGCTGCGCATCTGTGGTGTTTGGGGTCCAATCTGGATCGTAAACATCCAGCCACCCATAGGGACCATAATCTATGGTGAGGCCGTGAATTGACAAATTGTCCGTATTCATCACCCCATGGACAAAACCCACTCTCAACCAATCGACAATCAAACTGGCGGTGGTTTCAACGACATGGCTGTACCATTGCAAATACTTGTACTCGCCCTGTAGAGTTTTAAACTGGGGAAAATGTTGATCGATGACATAGTGAACCAGTTGAGTCATCAACTCCAACTCAGAGTGGAAGGCACAGATTTGAAAGTGGCCAAAGCGAATAAAAGAGGGGGCCAGTCGAGTGGTGATGGCACCCGGCTCTGGAGCAGGATTTCCATCGTAAAAAAGATCTCTAACCACTGAGTCTCCCGTGGAGACACAGCTTAAAGCCCGAGTGGTAGGGACCCCAAGGTGGTACATAGCCTCACTGCACACATACTCTCTGAGTGAAGAACGTAAAACAGCTCGACCATCAGCTCCCCGAGAGTAGGGGGTTCGGCCAGCTCCTTTAAGCTGGATTTCCCAGCTCTGCCCGACAGAGTTGACAACCTCAGCCAAAGTGATCGCCCGGCCATCGCCCAACTGCCCTGCCCAATGACCAAACTGATGGCCTCCATAGCGAGCCGCATAGGGCTTCATGCCGGCACAGACATGGTTTCCAGAAAAGACTTGGGCAAACTCCACGGGATCAAGTTTAACCACATCCAAATCCAGCAGCTGAGCTGCGGACTCAGACCAGCTGATCAATGAGGGATGGCTCACTTTTTCAGGAGTAACGAAGCTATAGGCAACTCCAGGAGTTTGCTGGGCCTGCCGAGAGACCTCTTGGTTAAGAGACAAGCCCGGAAGGGACTCTACAAAGGAGTTTTTAAAATTCATCTGACAGACCTTCATGCCTGTCATTTAGCATAAAGCCCTCTCTTGCCATAGTTTTTTAGACTCTAAAGCTCTTCTCCACTTCCCGGAGCCCCCCAGGGGAGCTTTGTGGCAAAGGAGTCCGCCGGTCTGCGCAGATCTTTTTGAGAGGAGCTCGAGGCAAGACTCTGGGTGCGAATCTGGTTCCTATGGCGCAACACATCTTGAAAGACGAACTGCCCTCTCCTATCCAGCCGATTGGAATAGAATTGAAGGCGTCCGGAGTCATCGTGGAGTTGAGCCACTTGAAAGCCAATGTACTTAGGCGATTCTATAACCAAAGTCATTCCCCTCTCCACTCGCCAATTGACTCCTGCCTCTATGGATACCAATTGCCCTAACAGGCCCGGGGTTAGCTCCATTTGAGCTCCCCAGTTGTCCCTGAATGTAAAATTCATCTTGTCGACCTTCAGAGCCTGAACAATAAAGGGAAAGTCACTTAGGTACTCGCGGCACAGATCACTCATACCCTGGTAAAAGATCTCAAAAGCAATTTCGTCTAAATACTCCACAGATGCCCTCTCAAAGCTGATCTCCACATTTTTGACCCGGCCAAAGTTAAAGAGAGCCAGCACAGGATTGGCAAATCGGGTGAGGGGCGATAAATCCATATTGATCCCTGCCGTCACATTTCGGTAGCGATTGGGCAGAGCTGTCGCCTGTTGCCATCTTAGACCTGTGGAGTGTCGGCCCACATTGTCTGGAAAACAGCGCTGAGGACGGGCGGCCAGTCGCATATTGGCCGGATCGCCTTTCACAATGGAGCCCACCCCTGCTTCAGCCAATGGAGCCTTATAGGGAATGTACCCCTGTCCAGTAATAACCTTTTCAAACTCTTCAGTAGGATCTCCACAGCCAGACAAAACGAGGCCCAAAAACAACAGGCCTAGGGTGGATAAAAGTTTCTGTCTCATTTTGACCTCCCCACATGGTCTATGGGGAGCTTTACGGACGAAATACTTGGGGACTTTAGTCTTGAACTTAGCGGCTAAATTCTAGTCAGAGACCTCTATGAAGTCTCCACCAGGGGCTCAATTTGCCCCTGGCAAAGGAGATCAATCACTTTCGGATAGAACTCTCTTTCAGCGGCCTTCACCCTTGTCATTAAAGATTCGATGCTGTCGTTAGGCTCCACAGCCACTTCCAGCTGGGCCAGCGGTGGTCCCTCATCATAGTTTTCCGTCACCCAGTGCACGGTGATTCCAGTCAGCGACTCCTGCGCTCGAAGAATGGCCTCATAGACGTAGCGACCGTACATTCCCTCACCACCAAATTTTGGCAGAAGGCTCGGGTGAGAGTTGATAATTCGCCCAAAGAACTGCTCGATGACCACAGGCCCCAGTTTCTTGGTAAAACCAGCCAAAACAATCAAATCAGGAGCCAGACTCTCCAGGGCGTGAAACAGCTGCCGATCCCAGTCATTTGTATCGGAAAAGTCCATGGGATTGACGACTATCACCGGCACCCCTAGTCCTAGAGCCTTCATTTCAGCTCCAGTCCCCTCCTTGTGGGTGATCAGGGCCACCACTTCGGCTGCGACCTCTCCGGCCAGACACCTTTTTGCGATGGCTTCAAAAAGAGTTCCCTCACCAGAAGCAAGTATTAAAATTCGCTTGAGAGGTTGGTGTTCTGAAAGAAGCATAGGGTGAAGCATACAAAAGCCCTGAAAATTTGTACAAAGCCAAGAGCTTTTTGACCATATGAGCCATGAGGCTTTAAACACATCACTATGAAAAATTCTTTATTCGTCCTTTTAGTTTTGGGGATTGGCGGCCTTCACTCTCTCGTTCTGGCCGCTGATAAGCGCAGTGCCCGCAGTTATGTGCAAGAGAGTCTCCAGCTCTTTCATCGCTCTTTGTCTCAACATCAGTGGGAGCAGGGCTACTCTCGAGAATTTGCAAAGGACTTTCGCCACCTGGCAAGCACGGCACAGGGCAGAGAGGAGCTCTGCTCACAGTTGAATCAACTAGAATGGGAGGATCTTGCCGTTTTTCGCTCAACTCTTGAGGATGAGCCCTTGAGCCAGTTTTTAGCCTGCACTGGACCTCTGCTTCAACGCCTGGATGAAACTCTCATTGAGCGGGAGAGGCTCCTGCGTGGAATTCGAGCAAGAGAGAGAAAGAGGCTGCTGGAGGAGGTTCCTAGCTTGGGACCAAGTCTTGAACGATGGATCTCCACTCAAGGGGGACCTGTATTTTTTCATGGAGATCTTCCTCGTGGCCACTTTGCTCTGACCTTTGACGATGGCCCCCATCCACAGAGAACTCCACAAGTTCTCAGCACACTTGCAGAGTTTGATGTCCTTGCCACCTTTTTTGTCCTAGGCCAAAATGTGCAACGACACTCCCATATCATCCAAGACATGGCCTCTCAGGGGCACAGTCTGGGTGGCCACAGTCAGACTCATCCGGATTTGAGTCGTATTGGCTATGGCCGCGCCCTGGATGAGATTCACCAAGGCTTCGTAAGCATTAGCAATGTCCTTGGCTTTGTGGACCCCTTTTTTCGCTTTCCCTATGGGGCCCGCACCAC
>SKYF01000118.1 GCA_007128005.1 Bdellovibrionales bacterium | reverse complement strand
GGCGATAACCGCCAAAGACAAGGCGCCCGGCTCAAATCGAACGGAGGCGTACTTGAGCGGTACGTTGGAGTGAGATTTGAGACGAGCAACGCTGTATTTGGCGGTTTCGCGCCAGTCACTACTTTGCAAAAGCCCCATCTCCCCAGAACTCTGCCCTAGACCCCAGACTTTCCTCAATGCGCAGAAGCTGGTTGTATTTTGCTGTTCGTTCCGAGCGACAAAGACTTCCTGTTTTTATCTGCTGACAGTCAAAGGCCACAGCCAGATCAGCAATCGTCGTATCCTCGGTCTCACCACTGCGGTGAGAGATGACTTTTGCAAAGGAATGGGCGTCAGCAAACTCAACAGTCTTAAGAGTCTCGCTCAAGGTCCCTATCTGATTGACCTTCAAGAGGATGGCATTGGCAGCTCTTTGCTCAACTCCTATTTTTAATCGATCCACATTGGTAACAAACAGATCGTCGCCCACCAGCTGCACCTGCTGACCTAAGGCCTGGGTCAAGCCCTGCCAGCCCTGCCAGTCGTCCTCACCCAGGCCATCCTCGATGCTGATAAGGGGATATTGTCCAGCCCATTGGCGATAAACCTCCGTCATCTGCTCCGCAGAGATAATCTGCTGCTGCCAAGAGTAGCCGCCCTCGACTTGCAGTTCAGTAGCGGCGACATCCAGTGCCAAAAATATGTCCTTCCCAGGGCGGTAGCCTGCAATTTCAATGGCCTGGATGAGGTAGTCTAAGGCCTCCTGATTGGTCTTAAACTGGGGCGCAAACCCCCCTTCGTCTCCTACTGCTGTGGAAAATCCCTTTTCCGCCAATATCTTCTTCAGTGTATGAAAAATTTCTGCCCCTGCACGAAGTGCCTCTTTGAAGCTCCCCCCCGTTACAGGAACAATCATAAACTCCTGAACATCGAGACCATTATTGGCATGGGCCCCACCATTGATCACATTCATTAAAGGTACGGGAAGACGACAAGCCCTCTCCCCTCCCAAAAAGCTGAATAGTTCCTTGCCACAACTCATAGCGGCGGCTCGAACACAGGCCAAGGAGACTGCCAATATAGCATTGGCTCCTAAATTACTCTTATTTTCTGTCCCATCCAGCTCCAAGAGTCTTGCATCTAATAGCTTCCAATCCTCGACATTCATTCCTCGAATGCCCTTGAAAATGAGACTTTCAATATTTTGACAAGCCTTGAGAACGCCCTTGCCCTTGAATCGCCCTGGGTCCCCATCGCGCAGCTCATGGGCCTCATACTGCCCTGTAGAGGCTCCCGAAGGAACAGCGGCTCGAGCAATGCTTCCGTTGTCCAAACTGAGGTCCACCTCAAGGGTGGGCTGGCCTCGACTGTCTAAAATCTCTCTTGCCTTTAGGGCCACTATCTTTCCCATAACGCCTCTTATAATAAAGTTTTAAAGCCCTGAATTAAAAGCCCTGATCAAAAAGATCAGGGGTCACTCCCACATCCTTTTTCCCCAATTTTTTTGGTGGGCCCTGCAAAACAGCTTCCGAGACCTCTTCTTGGGATACTTTTTTCTTAATCTTTTCAATGTGATTGATAGCCTCTCGGGTCACTTGGGGAAACTGAGTGCGAACAAACTCCCAATCTACACGACGCATAGCTTCCTGAACCTGACGATCCATTCGGCTTTGACCTACAAGCAATGTCACCAGCTGTTGGGAGCGCCCCAAATAATCAGCCAATCGCATCACTTGGGACCTCAACTGATTGAGACTGTCACGAATGACTTTAGCCTCTGACCAGACCTCCTCCAGATTTTGCGGTTTCGCTCTTTTAGACTCTGCCAGCTCCTGATCCTTGAGTAGAAGCTCTTTTTGTTTCTCTTCAAGCTCTCTCTGGGCTTGCTCCAGTGAGTCCACCAAAGACTGTACAAATTCAGGTCGAAAGTGAGGGGTCATTTCCCCCTCGCCTAAGAGACTCTCCTGCGCTTCCGACCAAGAAATGCGAATCTTATTCTGGGTCCAGCGAACGGAGGCCATGGGACGCCCCACATAAAGGGGCAAGGACTCAAAAGCCGCCCGCAAATACTCTGTCACCAAGGGAAACTCTTGGGCTGAGATCGGCAGTTCAAAGGCGATGGCCTCTTGTTCCCGAGTGAGATTGCCCACTGGTGGAGCTGGAGACACAAAGTAGGAGATAAAGCGCTGAGGTTGGGCGTAGATATCCTGAGGCTTCTGCATCATTTTTAAGACACTATCTAAAACACCCCAGGCCTTCAGGCTCACAGACTGGTGGCCCACCCAGGTGACCAGGGGTCCATCGGGGGAGCGGGCCCCATACTCCTGCTCAACAACCTCTAAAAAGCTCTCTACATCCTGAGCCTTTAGCCAACAGCTGGAATCACGCAAAAACTCTGTCGGCAAGTGAGTGAGTTCAAATAGACGCTCCTGATCTGGACCTTGACGATCCAAAAAGCTCAAAAAAGAATTGGTAATTTTGCCGCTAAAGTACACCCAGCCCTTTTACCTAGAGCTCTAGGGCAACACAATGGAAAATTTACTGCGAGGAAAGGGAATTTGATTGTCCTCGATTTCGTCCACAAAAGAAGGCAGGGTCCCGGTCGGCTGAATCTGTCCCTGAAGACGACCCTCGGCAGTTTTTAAGAGGCGACCCATCTGATAAATAGGCTCTGAATGGTAAGTTCCGTCGGCTTGAAAGCCTAAGACCTCATGAATTGACGCTAAGCGCCTTGAGCCGTCCGAGTAGCGAGAAATCTGCACCACAAGATCTATTGCAGAGGCCACCTGCTGTCGGAGAGCCCGCTCGCTGAGTTGACCATCCCCTCCTTGCGCCAGGGCCTCCAAACGCACCAAGGCATCTGAGGCTGAGTTGGCATGAATCGTTCCCAAGCATCCCTTATGGCCGGTGTTCATGGCCTGAATCAACTCCAGGGCCTCGACTCCACGCACCTCCCCTACAATGATGCGATCCGGACGCAGTCGAAGCGAGCTCTTGAGCAGGTCTCGAATGCTCACCTCTCCCTTTCCCATCTCATCGGGCATACGGGTTTCAAAGAACACCACATGCTCATAACTCATCTGCAGTTCACTTGAATCCTCGATCACTATGACTCGCTGACCGGTGGGAATGCGGTTGCACAGCACACTCAGAAGGGTGGTCTTTCCCGAGCCTGTTCCCCCACTCACCAGAATGTTCTTGCCAAGCTTCATACAGATATCAAGGAACTGGGCCGCATCTGCAGTCATGGCACCCAGTCGGATATAATCCTTAAAAGTCATCTGGACCTTTGCAAACTTGCGTATGGCCACCGTTGTGCCGTTTCGAGCACAAGGGGGTATAACAGCATGAATTCGATAGCCATTGGGCAGTCGTGCATCCAGCCTGGGCTCGTCATCGTTTATTCTGCGGCCAACACTCTGGGCAATGTTATTGACTGCAGCTCTGAGTGAATCCTCATCTGCGAAGCTAGCCTGGGCCCGCTGGATTTTGCCCCCCACCTCGATCCATATATCATTGGGTCCGTTGATCATCACTTCACTGACCTTTTCGTCATCCAGAAATGGAGCTATGGGAGCTAAGAAGTTTTTGATCGCATTCTGAAAGACACTCTCTTGAAGTTCGTCGCTGGTTTGACTCACTTTGCTTCGCTCCTCCTACCTTGAAGCCGGCTGACGGACATCGGCTTTAGGTAGGTCTTGACTTGAGAAGACCATCATCTGCCCCTGTGCTGAGGTCTCGGGGCTCTGGAAGGTGACAATCCCCGGTTGACTGGGGCGAATGAGAAAGCTCTTGATCTCTCCAAAATAAGTGCCGTGGTGCTGAGAGAAGGCATCGACGATAAAGCTGACATTTTTGTTTTTAGCATTTACGTTCACGACATGAATTTTGTAGGTTTGATCGATCTGCAAACTCACTCTGGCAGGCACAAAACCGTCTTCCGTGTTTAAAATCACGATTTCATGGACAGGCTCCCCCGCCAAACGCAGGGAGCTTAAAAAACCAGAGCTGGAACGGCTGGCTGGTTCCCTTGAAGCAGCTTCGCTGTGAACCTGAGATTGAGCCTGAACAGACGTGCGACGTGAAAAGTCAACTCTCCACCCCTGCCCCACGGCCACACTGGAGACAGTAAACCCCATGGCCAAACTGAGCCTAATGAAGATCTTCGCGGGCGTGAAAGTCTGCATACTCACGAGCCACCTCCATAGCCAAATAACCCAGTGACTGGGGATCAAATTTTTCGAGCTCCCCCATCAATTTTTGCACATCCTGCTGAAACGAGTTTGCTACAGCCACAACTTGGCTGACTTTTTCCTGGTGGTGCGGCAGCTGCTCAAGGGCTTGACTCCAGTCCATCTCTAAAACAGGGTCAATCACCCCAAGGTGATAAAGGGCATCAAAAATTGTCTGAAGATTCCCCTGTAGATACATAGGCAAAGTCCTCCGTCTTGATTCCTTTTCGGACAACTCGCCTGACAACTTAAGTGACCTAAGCGCTTTTGGCAGGAGAACTGTTTAAAGAGCTCAAATCCCCCACCATGTCATAGCTCTGATAGAATGCGATTTTCGGGACTAAAGACCGGGCTCGACTTTTAAATTGACCTTCCAAAAGACTCTCAAGGCTTTTCACAAAGGTATGTGTCTTTCCATCGGGAGATCTGATCGCCAGGCCAGCCCCAAAGGCCTGTAGCCGCTCAGAAAAAAACATCTGATCCAGATTCCTACAAACGGCCAAAACAGGAACACCTGAACGCAAGATCTGATAACTGGAGGCACTTCCTCCATTGGTCACGGCAACATCAATGAACTGAGAGGCTCTTTCAAAGTTGAGGAAGTCTGTGACGAACACATTCTGACTCTTTCGCCCTAACAAGGAGCTGCGCTGAGAGGTGGTGACCGCAAACTGAAAGGGCAAGCTGGGCAAGGTGTGTTGAATCCACCGCTGAAGCAGACGGTGATCACCAGTTGACCCAAGGGAAATAAGAACTTTTGGCTTGCCCTGTGAGTCGAGAAAGTCCGACCACCAAGGTGGATCTGAGAGCTCAGACGCCCAGCTCAATGGACCCACGAAAAAACTCTGGGGCTTTTGAGATGCTGCAGGAAAAAGTGAGGCCACATCTGCATACCACCGAACATCTCCAGAGGAGTAGAGATCCTGCAGAGAGGTAAAAGGTCTCATTCCGCGCCTCCTAGCCACAGAGTTGTAGGGTTCCATCATCCCCTGCATTTTTCCTTTTCCTATGAGTTGGAATATCATACGGTTTAGTCGCACTCCTAGATATCTTTCGTAGCCTGAACAGGGTACGTGGTTGATTTCGCTTTGTTCCTCAGGAGTCCAATAGGCGTTCACCAGGGTGATGTAGGGAACCTGCATCTCCTTGGAGCTGAAGTTTAAACTCATTCGAAAGTCCCCTACCACCCAGTCCGGCTCCACCTCTTCAATCAGCTTTTTTTCCTCTTCAACATAGAGGCTAATCTTAGGCTCATCCGCAAAGGGCAGTCCCCATTCAATGGCCCGCTCAAATTCACCAGGGGTCATGCTGTTTAATTGATGCCACTTTATCTCCAGCCTTTGCGCTATGGCTTCAGCATTGAGGACGCCCACCCACTGAATAGGGCAGGCAAAATGAACCTCATGTCCCAACTCCACCAGCCTTTGAGCCAAAGACCAAGAGCGGGTGACATGGGCCATCGATACAGCCTCTACAAATATTAGAAACCTCTGCTTCTTTGACATGTCCACCCTCCAACTAGCGACTTATCGTCATTCTCAGACGACTGCTTAAGCTGGAATTTGGCAATCCAGACCCGCCTAAAGTCTCGCTCTTGTTAGAGGATATTCGCAGCCAGCTCTGCTAATTCCGAGCGCTCACCTTTTGACAGAGTGACATGAGCTGAAATGCTCTGCCCCTTAAACCGCTCCACCGAATAGGTCAAACCACTGCTGGCCGAGTCCACATAGGGGTTGTCAATTTGGTAGCAATCCCCTGTCAGCACCACTTTGGTGTTCTGCCCAGCTCGAGTGACAATGGTTTTGATCTCATGGGGAGTCAGGTTCTGAGCCTCATCGACAATCAGGAACTGATTGGGTATACTTCGCCCTCTGATATAAGTTAACGGCTCTATGTTGAGCATGCCCTGGTTGATGAGCTCCTGAGCCCGTCCTGCGGCCTTCTTGTCTGCACCCATAAGGAACTCCACGTTGTCAAATATGGGCTGCATCCAGGGGTTGAGTTTCTGCTCCACATCTCCGGGCAAATAGCCAATGTCCCTACCCATGGGGAAGATGGGGCGACTGACCAAAAGCCGCTTAAAGGTTCCCTCGTCAAGAGTTTTGTAAAGGCCCGCAGCAAGTGCCATCAAAGTCTTCCCTGTTCCCGCTTTGCCCACCAGAGAGACGAACAGAATTTCATCGTTGAGCAAACAGTCCAAGGCAAAACTCTGCTCCACATTGCGGGGGTGAATTCCCCAAATGCTTTCTGTGGGGCAAATCAATGGAACCACCTTATTGTCTCGCTCACTGAAGCGACCAATGGCACTGTGGTTGGGATTGGTGCGGTCTTTTAAAATAATGTACTGATTGGCGAGGAGGCGCACTCCTTCTTCCATGACCACTGACTTCTCGCGATAGAATCGATCAATGGCATCTGGATCTACATCCACTTCTTTCAGCCCTGTGTACATATCTTCAAAATGAGTGTCTTCAGGATCATAGTCGTTGGCCTCAATACCAAAGACATCTGCTTTGATCCGCAGGTTAATGTCCTTAGTGATGAGCTCCACTTGTGCCTGGGGGTACTCATTTTTCAAAGCCAGGGCCGTGGCCAAAATCCGGTTGTCCGCCTTGTGAAGATCGAGCTCCTGAGGCAGTCCCGAAAAGTGCATGTCCGTATTCACATAAAAATAACTCTGCGTCTTCTCCAGAGGAACACCTTCGGCCAAAGCTCCCTGCTCGCGCAAAACATCAATAAAACGACTAAAATGACGCGCGTTGCGCCCATTCTCACCCAAGTCTCTCTTAAAGCGATCCACCTCCTCAATCACCGAAAAGGGGACGAAGATATCGGCATCTCGAAACTTGGTAATCGCAAGAGCGTCAAAGAGTATCACGTTGGTATCAAGAATGATTTTACGTTCGCAGCGGCTCATAAAAGTCATCAGAGTCCCTCCTATAGACTATTATTCGAGCGTATTCTGGAAGATATGTACACGAAAATCAGCGACCTAAGTTGGAGACCATAATATCGCCCCCATCGGTCTCTAAAGAGGCGCTGACACTCTCAATAAACTTGACAAAATGTCGGAGGGCTTCCTCATTCACAGTGTCTTTTGAAAAGTGAGCTCCATGACGCTGCACCTGTTCCTGCTCTTCCTTGCGAACATTCTGGATTCTAACGACAAAAGGAAAATAGGTCTTGTGGTTCAAATAAACCCTCATAGCCACTTCTTCTCCTAAGCGAAACTCACCCATGTCCTCGCTCAGATCAAAGGCAAGCCCCTGATCTGAAATATCCGAGATGGACACCTTTATCAGGCCCTTTTTAGGAACCACCGCAAAGGCTCCAATGAACTCTGTTAAAATGGTTCTTTTGACTTGGCGCCGCTCTTCATTGATCAGATCCTGACGCCTTTGAGTCAGGTCCAAAACCCCTGAATTGCCTTTTGGTTTTTGCCTTTTGGATTGCTTTTTTGCTGGACTCGTCTTGACGGGCCCCTTGATCCTCTGACGTGAAAATAGATCAATGACATTGTTCTTACTCACAGCCTACCCTCCCCAAAAGTGTTGGACCTGGCGTCCTTAAAGAGGTATCGGCAGATTTCCCCTCAACTTTAAATTTTTTTATGCGATCCGTTAAGATATTGAAACTACTTATATTTTTTCTTCACCTGAAGGATCTAGCTATTTTTAATTGAAGTGTCTATAGTGCTCAATGAAGGGAGATCTACATGCCCCACCCCCATCATCAAGATCGCAGCTTTCTGGCTCTTTTACTGAGCCTGGCACTGCATGGGCTCACTGTACTGATTTTGATTTCCCTTCCCCAAGGCCAAGAGGGGCCCATGCTGAAACCAGAAACTCAAGTGGAGTTTGAGTGGCGGGAGCCCTCTGAGACCTCAGGCCCCAAGACGATTGTCGCTGACACCCAGCCCCCTCCAGAGGTTGAGTTGGATGATAAGGATCTTGCGGAAGCTCTCCTTAAGGAGGTGCGAAGACTCTCTCGTCAAACCCGGCGGGTGAGAGAAGAGCTCATTCAAGCAGGTCCCTTGGAATCCCCTCAGAGCAGTCCCAGTTCATCTTCAGAGTCTAAGACAGGATTTTCTGGATCTGGAGTCTTTAAGCCTCAAGTTGCCGACTTCATCCCGGGCGTCAGACAGGGTCACTTTACGGCTTTGAACTCGGATCAATTCAGCTACTATAGTTTTTTTAGGCGCATCAATGAGCAGATCCTCAACCGATGGGTCCCTCAACTGCGCCTTGCCACTGCGCAACTGGGCCCCGAACTCACGCGATCGAGCTTGCTAAGGGAGCTGAGTTCAGTGATCGAAGTCATTCTCTCTCCAGAGGGTGCTATTGAAGAGATCACTCTCCAGAAAAGCTCTGGTTATCGCAGCATTGATTTGGCAGCCATCCATGCCCTTCACAATAGTGCCCCCTTCAACAACCCTCCTCAAGAAATGGTCAAGGAAGATGGCTACATTCGCCTCAAATATCAGTTTGTCCTCATCCTAAGCCCTGTCTTTGCATCAGCGCCTTGACCAAAATCGGGGTTGATCTCACAATTATGGAAGTTTTCTGGTAGCCTACGGAACATGAATAGCCTCTCCAAATATTTTGCCCTCTTCCTTGTGTCTTTGGTTTTTACTTCTTTACCTGCCATTGCCCAGTCCTACAGTGAAATCGGCTTTACTGCGAATTTTCGCAAGTCCTCCATCGACGAAGGCAATTGGCAGCAGACTCTCAGTTATACCGGTTCTTTTTCCTACTACTTTTGGCAAACTTCAGCCATTGAGTTGAGCTACACACAAGGACTCTCTGAACTCAGTGTCCGCCCACCGGATTTGCCCAATGACAGAATGCTGACCCAAAGTTATTTTAGCCTCATTGGCCTTGATTTGGTGGCAAGCTTTGCAGACCGCCGCGCACCCTTTCAGCCCTATGTGAAACTAGGATCCGCGTTTATCAATAAAAAGATTTACCGCCAACTGACTGGATTTAATTCCACACTGATTGCAGAGAGCTCGGGCCTTGTTCCTAGCGCAGGCTTGGGTTTTAGAGTGCTTATGACCGAAACTCTCTCCTTGCGAGTGGGCTTTGATAGCTGGACAAATCCTTTAAATGAACGGCCACTGATTTTGGACTATGCTGCTCGGGCAGGAGTGTCATGGATGTTCTAAAGGTGACCGGCCAGAATCTAATCCTGGCTTGTCTCCTAGGACTAAGTCTCACTCAGCTCGGTTGCCAGCTTGGCTACTACGCTCAAAGCGCCTACCACCAAGGTCGCCTATTGAGCTCCAGAGTACCCTTAGAAAAAGCCCTTCAAGACCCTACACTTAGTGAAACCACTCGCCACAAGTTGCAGCTCGCACAAAGTGCCCGTCAATTTGCTGAAGATGAGATGGGTCTTGCGCGCACAAAAAACTACACGAGCTTTGTCCAACTCGACGGCCCCCATGTCTCCTATATCGTTCACGCGGCTCCTAAGACTCGACTAGAACACCATCTTTGGCGCTTCCCCATTGTTGGTGCCCTGCCCTACAAAGGATACTTTCAAAAACAACGAGCTGAGGCAGAAGCCAAGAGGCTGCAGAAGAGAGATCTTGACACCTTTGTAAGGGGGGTGACTGCTTACAGCACTCTGGGCTGGTTTAGGGACCCCATCTTGAGTAGTATGCTCCGCTCTCAAGATCATCGTTTGGTCAATCTGATCATCCACGAAACCGTCCACGCCACTGTTTTTATTAAAAGTAATGCTGATTTCAATGAAAGGCTGGCCACTTTCTTGGGAAACCTCGGCACAGAGCTGTACTACCTTCAACTGGAGGGCCCAGACTCTGAAACCCTCAAGCAGATTTCCGCAGAAAATCACGATCACCAATTATTTTCAGATTTTATCTCCTCAAGACTGGAAGAACTTAAAATCTGGTATGAGAGCGTCAGCCCGGAGAGAGCTCTTGTGGAACGAGAGGAGAAATTTTCACTCATTCAAGAGGCTTTTAAAAGTGAGCTCGCTCCTCAACTGAAGACCAATGCCTACTTGAGGTTTTCTGAACTCAACCTCAATAATGCTCTCCTACTCAGTTATAAAACCTACTACTATAACCTCGATGATTTTCAGCAACTCTATGATCTGTTGGACAGGAACCTTGAAAAATATATGTCTTTTTTTGTTGGAATCCAAAGGGACCCACAACCTCAACTCAGACTTGAGCAGAAGATTGAGACTCTGCAGAATCAGCTGTCTTCCACACATTGAGCACAATCTTGTCATGCAGACGCTTCCAGTCTTCCTCTCGCCAATAAGGTTCTCCCCAATCACAGTCAGCTAGGGCCTGACGCAGCTCCTGAAACTCTCTGACGGTTTCTCGATCACTCGGGGAGTGTTTTAATAGCCAGCGCACATCCTCCAGGATCGAGGGGTCCAATTCGGCCTCAATAAAATCCACCCACCAACCATCAACATTACTTTCATTCAAACTGTTTAGTCTCATACTACTCAACCTCCTGTAATAGATTTCCTAAACTTCCCTCTTGCCTTATAAACGAATCGCTTAAAACTCTCTCTCTCAACTTCAAAAGGGCATGCCTGTAATTGGCCTTTGCCGTGTCATAGGGACAGCCCATAACCTCTGCGATCTCCTTAAAACTCAAGTCATCAAAAATTCTCATGGTTAAGGCTATCTTTTGCCGTTCTGGGAGCATCTCCACCTGCCCCTCAATAAAGCGCTGCAAATCATTTTTAATAAGGCCCGCCTCGGCTTTTTCTTTGACAGCCAAGTTCTCAGTTTCCAGGCCTAGAGTCTCTCGGCCCGCCCCTCGGAGCCGATTTCTGGCTGTGTTTAAAGTGATTTGGTAAAGCCAACTGCGAAAGCTGGACCTGCCAGCAAATAGATCGATTTTTTCATAGGCCTTCAAAAAGCTCTCTTGCACAACATCCTCCGCCTGGGGCAAGTCTCGCGTCACCCGCAGCGCCAACCTCAGCATTGTCTTCTGGTGTCGACAGACGAGCTCAGAGAAAGCAGCCCTTCCCCCTTTTCTGACCTCTTCAACTAGCTCCTGATCTGTTTTCATCAGCTCATAGCTCCTTGTTAGACTGGCCCCAAGACCAGTTAGGTTAAAAATTTTTGGGATTTTGTTGCTTGGCTGAGAAGAAAAGCGTTCCCGAGACTAGACTAAAGCAAGCCCTGGGCCAGTAAAGATGGTGTCAAATCGCCCCCAAAAGGGCCTTCCTCTGTGATCAGAGGGCCCTCCAGTTTTTTTACCTCTTTGATTCTTTGCCCCTAGTGTCAAACCGCCACCATGGCCTAAAAATAGATGGTCCTTTAACAAACTGCAGGGTTGAAATCTAACTGGAGTAAACTGTGACTCGGTTTCGCCCGGAGTTCTTAGATTCATAGAGAGCCCGATCGGCTCGCTCGTAGACCTCCACCCAAGTCTTGTCCTGGGGGTTTTTGATGGTCACCCCACAAGAAATGGTAATTGGAATCTGAGTCCCTTCAAAGACGAATTGGTGAGATTCAATGGTCTGGCGAATCCTCTCGGCCACATCACTTGCAGTTTGCAGATTGGATCCCAGGAGCAAGAGAGTGAACTCTTCGCCTCCCGTCCGTGCAAAAAAATCGTTTTCACGAATGAGTTTATCTCTCACTATCTTGGCAATTTCTTTAAGCACATGATCGCCCGCCAGATGACCATGGGTATCATTGACCGGTTTGAAGTGATCAATATCAAAGGCAATGAGACTTAAAGGTATTCCCAAAAGATCTGAGCGCTTAAATAACTCAGGACCTTTACTCTCTAAGGCCCCCCGGTTGGCAATCCCTGTCAGGGCATCTGTCTGACTGCGATCAAATGTCTGCGCGGTGGACACGGTCTCAATATTGCCTCTCTCTAGAAATTTAAAGATCACATTTCCCGTTTTGATTTGGTCATTATTACTCAACGTGATGGGATTTAAGGGTTCGGCCAGCTTCCCGTTGACAACTGTTCTATTGGTAGACTCTAGGTCTATGATCGAAACATCTCCCCCTGCTAAAATGATTTTAGCGTGAGACTTACTGACACTTTTGTCATCCACAAAAATATGACTGCTCGGTGCTCGACCTAAAATCCGATCCGTGTCCTCAATAGGCCACTGACGCCCCACTAGCTGAGCGGGTCCAACCAGCAGAATCAGACAAGGGGGAGCCTGACCTGCCTCAGCCAGTCGAAGCTTAAAGGTCTCACTCTGAATAATACTGGTTTTTTCTGATACATCTTCATCGTTGTCAGACATCTCTATAATTCTATCGGCCTCTTTCCTCTCAGACAACAGGCTTCGCAAGAATTTTACGAACTATTTTCTTTCCAGACTCGACCCCGGGTTGATCAAAGGCATTGATTTCGAGCAGTTCTCCTAGCACGCCAATAAGCATTTCCATCACCATGACATAAGCCCCAAAGCTGGCGGGCGATGAGTCTGACAATTTTAAATCCAGAAGGCTCACCCCCTGGTCCTTAAGGGCTGTCTGAGTGGCCATCCGCTCTGCCTCAAAAATATCGCTTAAGGATCTCTTGACCAAGGGCCAGCCCCAGTCATAGTCCATGTTCTCAATCTTTAGGTCGTCGGCCGAGGGCCCCGATTTTTCAAAACTTAAAAACCAGATAAACTTGTCCCGCTCTCCTTCCATCACCTGCTGCAAGAGAGAGTGTTGATCTTGAACCCCCTGTAGAACAAAAGGACTGCTCACGCGAGGAGCAGCTTGACCAAGCCGACTGTGGGCCTTGGCTAGCGACTCTGACCAAAGCTGCTGCCACCAATAAGCCGAAGACATCAAGGCATCCCCATAGGCCCACATAAGAGTGACCCACTCCTGCCTCTGAAAGCTCTCTAAACTGAGGGCTGCGAGCAGACCGATTAACTCCCTTTGCTCTCGGCCCCACAAAGCTCCTTTTCTCAGATCATCCAGGTCCCAGCCCAGCAGCCGAGCTGGCAGCAGTCCCGCGGGAGTTAAGGCTGAAAACCTTCCTCCCACATCTTCAGGAATATCTAAGCAGACAACTTTCTCTTGGGCGGCCCAAGAAGCCAGAGGACTTTGCTTGCGATCAACAATCACTGTGCTTTGGGATGCCAAACACAACCCTCTCTGTTTGTAATGCTGGAGCACTATCTGTAGAAGGGAAAGTGTCTCCAAAGTCGACCCACTTTTGGAAACCCAAAGCCAGTGAACTTGGGACAGATCCTTTAGGTGGCCCCACTGAAGCAGAAATCTTTTGGGGTCCGGTGAGTCAAAGAAAAGAATACTGGAAGGATCAAGACTGAGATCGGCCATGGCCCTGGCTCCAAGGCTAGAGCCCCCAATTCCCACCACACACACTTGGTTCGCAGCAGCTAGGATCTCATCTCCTCGCTTCTGGGAAGCCAACCAGAGCTTTGACCTTTCTGGTAGTTGTAAAAAGCCGAGATCCCCTCTAGCCATCAAGCTTTGGAAGGCCAAATCTGCCTTTTCTCTCAGAGCAGGGCTTGGTGGTGGCGCATATACATTCAAGTTCAACACTTAAACACTCCCCTTTTGAAGTCTGTCCCTCTGGTTACGCAATAACAACGTCTTCTTCAATTCTGTGATAACCGTGCCACTCCTTCAACCGCCCCCTAGGCCGCTGCTGATCCTCTGGATATTCCAATAAAACATAAGTCAGTTTAGTGATTTTTCCTAAAGAGGAAATATCTAAAGATGTAATATCCGTCCATGTTCCGGTATTGAAGTACTCCATATCCTGAGCCCACTGGCGGTACTGGTAGACGTGGGAGTGTCCAAAAATCACTGTGTGCACTCTCTCGTCGCGCAAAACTCTCCGAGCAGCCTCTCCGAGATCGGGAAACACAGCACTCTCAGCAATCACTTGGAGAATCCTGCGAAAGGGAAAGCCCCTTCTTGGGTCTTTGACAAAAATGGACTGAATAAAATAATAGACGAGAGCAAAAAAGCCCTTCACAGTAAACCAGGTCTCATTGACTAAGGCCCACCTCAACATTCGGTCAAAGGGCCGGATCTTATCCACATGCGGATACTTGTGTTTAATTCGTAAAACAAAGTCTACAAAAAAATGAGAGCCAAAAGGAAGGTTCAAAATGGGCTCGGGCAGATCTCTTTTGAGAAAAAACTTTTTTGGATCTAGACGATTCGCGGCCTCATGCATATGCCCGTGTTCAATATGAACACCATCAAAAAAATAGACCAGATTTTTAAAATAAATATCCGTTCCCACAATTTCATTGAGATAGGCACGACAAGAAGGCCACATCATACCTTGATCGTGATTGCCCACGACATAGGTAATACGACGACCCTCTCGAGCAGCAAACTCCTTCAAGGCTCTAAAGAAGAGCTGATGTCCATTCACAATTCGCTTCATGACTTCCAAAGTCATGGACTCGGTGATGGCCGTGACATAATGACCTCTATAGTCCACTTGCAAAAAGTTAAAAATGTCTCCGTTGAGAATGAGCTCTACTTCAGCATCCGCGTATTTTCCCGTAGAGTAGTAGTGCAAGAACTCCACGAACTTTTCATCAAAATAAAACTCCTCTAAGGAGTTCAGCTGCCCCGACTCCAGGGTTCGTCCCACTCCCAGGTGTAAATCGCTAACCACAATTTTGATGCGTTTTTTTACTGCCATGCTCTTCCCAAGACTCACTGCTCAATCAACTGGCTACATAGACTATGTTGCGACTTTTGTTTTTCCCATAGTACATGGCTTCATCGGCCATTTTTATCAACTGCTCCTTGCTCTGAGCATGCTGTGGGTAGGAAGCCAATCCTATGCTCATTGTCACTTGCACTTTATTGCCCTCGATCAAAAAGTGAGTTTTTTCTATTGTCTCACGAATTCGCTCAGCAACTCCTTCAGCCTCCGGAGCCCCTGTGTTGACAAGTACCACAATGAACTCATCGCCGCCATAGCGAAAGGCGTAGTCACAGGTGCGCAGACAGGCCTTCAGCAGCCTCCCTATCTCAACCAGCAATTGGGAGCCCACCCAATGCCCTTTTGTGTCATTAACTGTCTTAAAGAAGTCCACATCCATAAATAACACTGAGAAATTTTGACCTTGACGCCGCGCGCGGGACACCTCCTGCTCTAAGACCATGGGCAGATAGCGCTGATTGTGCAGCTCCGTCAAGTCATCCAGATAGGTCTGGGACAGGGCTCTCCAATGCTGAAGAGCAAATTCAAGATAGGGTTGATAGAGGCCCATACTCTGCAAGACTTGCCTGGAGAGAATCTGTTGATCGTAGAACTCCCCAACCTCTTCAAAGACAAAGTACCCCATAGGATCGCCACCCTCTCTTTTTCGCGGAAACAAAACCAAGTGATTTCCAAACCACTGTTCCTGCGAACTAAGGCCTTGAGAGAAGGAAACTAAATGACTCATACGCCTCAAAAAGGCAAAGTTTCTGGCTATATCCTGATCTACAGCGGCCCTCCAAGAACAGCTTCTACGCTGAGAGGCATGGGCCATGATCTTAAGTTCCTCATCCCCTGACTTTTTTAAACTCTCCCAGAGCTCCAGAGAAACCCAGTGAACATTGCTGCATTTTATTTTTTGGCCAAAGCTCAACAATAGTCTGTCCAAGACCTCCTCTAGACTCAAACTATCAATAAGTGGGCGGTGATGAATGGACTGTTTGGCCATCTGTCCCAAGGCGATAAATCTTTTTACCCAATGAGTGAGCTCTGCTTGTCCCTGGGTGGGATGAAGCCACAAACTCAGCTCAGAATGAGGAATCCAATTAAAGCTAAAGTGGGTCTTTTTAATCAGGTATATTTGAGGCAGCCAGGGGTGTTGAGCCATTAAATTCTGTAATTTCCGCCACCCCTCCTTGCCCTCCGACTCCAGGTAGACAACCAAATCAATGGGCTCACTTGAGTCGCTAACAACAGCAAGGCCCTCGGCCAACAGGCAGGACCTGACGCTTTGAGAAAGTTTTGTTGAATCTCCTAGCACCAACACCTTTGCCATCATCATCACTTTGCCTTCTTCAAGATCTCACTGACTTGGTCACTCTCTTCGAGAAGTGACAAAGCCAGCCTTAAGGTTTTCACTGTTCTCTTTAAAGTCTCCTGCTTCTCACCAATCTGCTGATGAAGCTCCTGCCCCTTATTGCGATAATTTTCCAATTCTTGATTGAGTTGATCAATTTGTCGTTTCAAGTCCAAAATCATCTCATCTTTACTGCGAACCAAAGTCGCACCTTCCATGCGAACCAACTCCAAACGATTTTCCAATTCCCGCTCTCGCACGCGAATCTTCTGGATGTTTGTTGAAAGCCGAGCTTCCATCTCCTCGAGCTTTCTTTTTAGACCCCGCAGCTGGGCATCCTTGTCTTGCATGGACTTCAACAAAACCTCTTTTTCATCCTTCATCTGACTCAGCTGTTCTTCCACTTTGCGCTCTAATATTTGCTCTCGCGAGGACAGTTCATCCGCCCTTCGACGAAATGTCTCACCCGCTGCTGCCAATTCCTCATTCTCAGTCCTCAATCGCTCCAGCTCCTGCTCTAGATCCAAAATCCTCTGCTGAGCTAGACGTAGGTTCTCTGATTGAGCTAGACTTGCATCTACTGGGCTCACTCGACCCCCGCTAGACAGACCTGCAAACCTGCCAACTGAGGCTCTCACCTTATCTTCAATGTCCGGAGCTGCACCTCCGGTAAACTGAATGACTTCTGTTTTATCCGGTTCAAGGGGAGAAGACTGGGGCACCGGCGGTTTTTGTGGTGCTGTGGACAGCCCTCCCTCTGCTGAACTGATCCTAATGGTTCTAGAGCCTTCATCTGAGTCATTCTCATGAACATCTGAGGCCACCGCACTGAAGTCAAAATTGGAATCGTCCTCCGCTTCATTGGCTTGGGCATCGGCAATAGAGTCCACAGGCTCAGTTAAACTCTGAGCTGTTGAAGTCTTAGAATGTTCTGAGTCCATAGCCCCTTCGCTATCAACTTCGAGATCCAACTCTTGGTCTTCGTCCAAAAGAGAATCCATAAGCTCGTGGGCTAAGGCTCTGCCTTTTTTTCCAGTCATCCAGTTAAACCATCGGAAAATCTGGAAAAACGATAAAGCCCAGCAGCAAAATCAGCCTTTTTTGAGACTTAGGTCCAGCTTGGAACCCAAAAGGAGTTAAAGTTTAGCTCCTTGGGTCGACAAAGGTCCCTAGGAGCCTTAGCGAATGACTTCCTCATATTGAGCTCTGCGCCCCTCAATAGCAGGCCATTTTAGACCCCTGAGAGCGGACAAGCCAAAATCTTCGACTGTAAAGGAGGCCAGCAAACAGCCATTCATACAGGCCTGCTTTAGATCGGGCCAACTCAACCCCTTGTCTACTCGTGACAGATAGCCAAAAAATCCTCCAGCAAAGCTATCCCCTGCCCCAGTTGGATCTTTGACCTCGGCCACCGGAAAAGCTGGTAAAATAAAATGACGGCCCTCACTAAAGAGGACAAAGCCATACTCCCCCCGTTTAACCACAACAGCCTTAGGCCCCCACTCAGTCAAAGTTTTTACCGACTGCACAATATTCCATTGCCCCGTCAGTTGCCTGGCCTCGGCCTCATTGATCAACAGAACATCAATGCGCTTGAGCAGTTCCAGCAGCTGAGGCCTCTTAGAGTCAATCCAAAAGTTCATCGTGTCCGCCCCAACCAGACGAGGTTCACTGACCTGATCTAGAACTTTAATCTGAAGCTCAGGATCTATATTTGCTAAAAACACATATTTGGAGTTCGAATAGGTCTTAGGCAGAGTGGGGTTAAAATCCTTAAACACATTGAGTTCGGTTTTTAAAGTGATGGCCTCATTCATATCGGCTTCATAGCGACCCTGCCAGTGAAAGGTCTTACCCACAACCCTCTTTAAGCCCTCCAGGTCCACCGAGCGCGTGCGCAACAGCTCTAGGTCTCTGTCTTCATAATCCTCACCTACGACTCCCACCACCTTAACTGGGGAGAACAAAGAGGCCACCAGAGAAAAGTAATTGGCTGAACCCCCTAAGGTCCTGTCGACCTCTCCAAGAGGCGTTGCAATGCTATCATAGGCCACACTTCCAACCACAAGTATATCTGACATGACTATCTCCCTGTTAAAGAGCTATTGGTGCCGGATTGGCCGCCGTTGTCAACTGCCCACAGGCTGCGTAAATATCTCGGCCCATGGTTTTTCGCCGTAAAACATGAGCGCCCAGTCGCATCAGCTCCTCTTGAAAGCGCTCGATGCGGGCCTCGCTGGGCCGATGAAAGCCCGAATTGGGGTGCTCGTTAAAGGGGATAATATTGATTTTACAGGGAACACTGCGAGTGAGGCGATAAAGAGCCCTGGCATCCTCCAAGGAGTCTGTCACATCCTTGAGCAACACATATTCAAAAGTCACTCTGTCCCCAGACTCCTCCGTGTGCTGACGACAGGCCTTCATCAGTTCAGCAATGGGCCAACGCTTGTTGATGGGCATAATCCGGCTGCGCACATCATCATTGACCCCATTCAGACTCACCGCCAACCTGACTCCCGCCTCAGTCACTCTGGGAATCAGGGGCACAATCCCAGAGGTCGACACCGTGACCTTTCGCTTGGAGAAGCCCACACCCCAAGGGCTGTGCAGGATCTCTACTGACTTAAAGACTGCATCCGGATTGTCCAGGGGCTCGCCCATTCCCATAAAGACAATGTTGGTAATTCTTTGCCCCTCGGGAAGGCGGTCTGCCACGGCCAAAAACTGCCCGACGATTTCACCCGCAGAGAGTCTGCGCTTGAGTTTTTGCTTGGCCGTGTAACAGAACTTGCAGGCCATATTGCAGCCCACCTCAGAGGACACACAAAGGGTCAAGCGGTCTTTAGAGGGAATCAGTACGGACTCCACACTCTGCCCCTCGCCCACATCAAATAAGAACTTTCGCGTGCCATCAAGACTCTTGGCCTCTGTCAAAACTCGAGGCACACTGAGGTCTAACATCTCAGGCAACTCCCTACGAAAGTCCTTGGACAGGTTGGTCATCTGGGAGAAATCACTGACCCTCATCTGATAGACCCAGCGAAAGAGCTGCTGGGAGCGAAAGCCCTCTTTGCCAAGACTCTGTAAATGGCCTTTGAGCTCGTCCAGTGTGAATTCAAAAAAACTCGGCTTCATAAGGCCCAAACCCTTAACACGCCGCCCCTTTGTCCGCCAAGCCCAAAATTGAAACGGCCTCCTAATCTGAAGAACTGAGGCTGACCGCCTGAATCTTATCCAGAAGATACCTCTTGCTCTGCTGCTGCCCTTCCTCACAGGCCACTAAAAAGTCGCCACGAGGGTTGCGCACGAGACCGATCGGCAGAACTCGGCGGCTCTTGCCCGGCCTTGAGCCTCCAGCGTAGGTGAGATCCACCTTCTGCCCGGACTGAGTGGCTGAGATGAGATGCTGAAAGCCAGGACGCCCGGACAGACTCTGCACCGAATAGTCCCTCCAGTTCAACTTCACCTCCTGGACTTGGATAATTTTATCTAAGCTGGCCGCCTCACCCAGCCTCGTAAAACACTCAAGGGCCACAGCCAGGCAGGTCTCCGCATCATAGAGGGCGCGATGGCTTTGCCCCTCGGGCAGACCCAGAAGGCGGGTGAGAGTGCCTAGCCGGTGGTTGCCACTTTCGGGGATCAAGCGGCGAGACAACAGGCTGGTGCACAAAACCGGAGAGATGGGAGGGGGCAGCCCCAACCTCTCGATGTCCACCATCAAAAAACCCATATCAAAGGGGGCATGGTGGGCAATCCCTACGGAGTCGGCCATAAACTCCAAAAAGCCGCCCAGTTGGTCCTCAATCGGCGGAGCCTCAGCCACCATTTCATTGGTAATATGATGAATCGCAATGACCTCATCGGACATGATTTTGCGGGGGCGAATCAAAGTCTGCCAGCGGTCCACTATCTGGCCGGATGCCCACTTCACAGCAGCCATCTCACAGACTTCTGCCTCCAAAGGATACTTGCCTGAAGTCTCCAAGTCAAAGGCCACAAAACTGCAGTCTTTCCAAGGAGTGTCTAAAGCCCATTGGCCCTGCTTTTGTTCTGACATGAAGGGGAGATTGACTGAAGGTGGCTACTGTGTCAATTGGCGCACAAAGTTTTCATAGGCATTGACTCCCTCCACAGGACGACCAAAGATTTGGCGCATCTGGCGGGGCTTTCTGCCATCGGAGCGCAACTCCTTCTGTTTTACGCGGATGCGAATGCTGCCTTGGGTGGGGCGGCCTTGAGCATCTGTATCCCGCCCTTCAATCACTGGACGGGCAAAGATATCCACTGTGTCGTTCTCTAAACGTGAGCGAATTTTTTCTGACACCAGGTCCATGCGCTCCTCTGCCACTGCCTGGGCTCGGGATCGCTGACCATCCACCGAGGAGAGTAAAATTTTTGAATCTACATAAATAATAGAATCGTTGAGTCCCCCCAAAATTCCTTGAACCTTCTGCATAATATGGACAAAGTCACTGGTGGTCATTGCCGAGCCTCTCTGAAACAAAAAGTGATCAGGAATTTCAAAGCTCATCTCATCGGAATGCACCTCGACATTGGTGGCCTTGTCTTCCAGCTCGTTGGCCAAATGCTGCATTACGATCCTCTTTGAGCCCATGGCCATAAAGTCGGGCATGGAATCAATCGGTCGAATGAAAGACTGGAAAAATTTGAGCGGCTCATTGATCAAGTCCAAAAACATTTTCTCCAAGGTCAGCTCGACTCCATAGTTGGCAAAGTAATACTCAATCACACTGGGAGTTGAAAAGTAGTCCGACACATTTTCCTTGACCTCATCCGACTGCCCAATAAGCCACATCACCAGAAAAAAAGCCATCAGGGCTGTCATAAAGTCGGCAAAGGCCACCTTCCAGGACCCTCCATGGGCTCCTGCGGCCTGCACATTGATTTTTTTGATGACTATGACTGGTTCCCTCTCGGCCACTGTCTGTCTCCCTTATCCTAAGCGGCTTTCTTGCCCTCTTTTGTAGCGGTGTCCATCTCATCAAAAGTGGGGCGCTCCGTGGGATAGATGGTCCGTCTTGCAAACTCCACACACACTAAAGGAGGAGCTCCCTTTTGCAAGGCCACCATTGCCGCCTTGATCACGCTCAAATAACGCCCCTCGCTGTCCATATCGTTTTTCATTTTAGTCGCCAGGGGGCCTACAAAACCATAACAGGCAAAAACCCCCAGAAAAGTTCCCACCAGAGCGATCGCCACCAAGGAGCCAATCTTCTCCACCCCTTCTGTCAAGTAGTCCATGGTGTGCACAATCCCCAAAACCGCAGCCACAATTCCCAGTCCTGGAAGAGCATCGGCAACAGACTGGATGGCGTGCTGGGCAGCATGCTCTTCCTCGTGGGCCGACTTGATGTCTTGATCCAAGAGATCATCCACATCATACTGCGACAGATCTGCAGACAGGGTGATCTTCATTGTATCGCAGAGAAATTCCACGGCATGATGGTTTTTAAGGAAAGATGGATAGGCTTTGAAGATCTCAGATGAATTGGGCTCTTCAATGTGCTTTTCAATGGCTTGGGGACCATCTTTTCTGGCCACTTGAAAGAGTTGAAAGAGCATCTGCAAAAGCTCGAGATAGTCCTTTTTGCTGATTGTGCCAGAGCCTATCAGAGCATGAAGAGATTTGGAGATCGCCATTTTTAGAGTGCCCATGGGGTTGGCAATGATAAAGCCCCCCACAGCCGCTCCACCAATAATTAACACCTCAAAGGGCTGCCAGATCACATGCAAGTGTCCACCGGCTAGAACATAGCCCCCAAACACACATAAAAAAACAATGATTCCACCTATAAATCCCATATGGCTTCACCTCTCAGGGAGCTCTTCGGATAGGTAGGCAGAAAGGTTAAGAGCTCTCCCGCCGAAAGCCCTTCATTCTCACCAAAGGTCCAGAGGCTTTCTTTGTTTCCCCAGGGCTTTAGTCATGCTAGACTGAAGGGGATGTTCACCTTCATGCACAAACCCTTGCTTTGGCTCACTCTTGGGGCCTTGCTGCTGGTTCTTTCAGCCCAAGCTGAGCAGGGCCCACAGGGGGTGGAGATCAATGAAAACCCCTTGAATTTTTCTGGACAATTTTTACCCAGTCCCGCACTCCCGGGACAAACTCTCAGCCTTCAGCTCGACCTAGATCTCGACCCTCCTCATTATGCTTACAGGGAGGTTTTTGCCCTTGAGATCACCTATCCACTGGGTCTTGAGCTCGACAGCTGGGACATTGATCCAGTTATTGATTTCTATGATCACTTTTCAAAAAGGCAGCGACTGGGAGTCAAGGGGCAGGCCCTTTTGGAGGCCAGTATCACCCTGTCTGATTCTATAAGCCCTGGGGAGTATATGGCCCAAGTGGCCCTGACCTATCAGGCCTGCACAGCTGCCTATTGCCTTTTCCCAAAGACCGAAACAATTCTTGTTCCCCTTGTGGTCGCTAGCCTGGGCAGCGATGGCCAAGTGATTTTACCACCAAGAGCCTCTCGAGGTTCTTGGTGGCAGCAGATAACAGATCCACAGGCCTTTTCCCGACAACTGGAGCAGGGCTGGTGGTTGGTCTTTGCTTTGGTTTTTTTTGCGGGCCTGCTGACCAGCCTCACTCCTTGTGTCTTCCCCATGATCCCCATCACCCTGGCCGTTCTTGGCTCAACTGCCAATCAAAGGGGACATTGGGCAGGTTTTGTCACAAGCCTTGTCTATGTTTTTGGAATCGCCCTGACTTACGCCCTTCTGGGCGTGGCCGCAGCCTCAACGGGAAGTCTATTTGGTGCACTGCTGGGCCACCCCTATGTCGTCTACCCTCTGGCTATTGTATTTGTAATTATGGCTCTGAGTATGTACGGACTATTTGAGGTCCGGGCTCCGGCTTTTGTCACCTCTAGACTGAACATTGGCAAGTCACCCTATCGCGGCAGGCTCTCTGCTTTTTTTGCGGGCCTGGTTGCAGGAGTTGTCGCCAGCCCCTGCGTGGGCCCTGTCTTGATTGCCGTTCTCGCCTACATTGCTCAAACTCAGAACTTATTTTTAGGCTTTTTCCTCATGTTTACCTTTGCCCTAGGGATGGGCGTCTTGTTTCTTATCCTGGGTACTTTTAGCCAACTACTGGCCTACCTCCCCAAATCTGGCCCCTGGATGAATGGAATCAAATTTGTTTTTGGCACAACTATGATTGCCATTGCCCTCTATTTCATTGAGCCGATCACAGGAGCTGCGGTCTGGAACTTTTTAGCGGGACTAGCAATTATTTTAATTAGCAGTGCTTTTGGAGCTTTTTCTCCCAATAGGGATCTGGCCACCCCCCTTTTACAGATTCGCAAAGGGCTGCTGCTGGCCAGCTTCTTTATCGGCCTTGGACTGTTGATTCAGGCTTTTTTTCCTCATTGGGGACTTTCTGCTGTCAATGGGCGCCTTGGAGGCGAATTACTCCGGTCTTCAGAACCAAGCTTTGCCCGTTTGGACTGGCAGCCCTACTCAGAACAGGATTTGAATCAAGCCCTGAGTATGGGACGCCCTGTGATTTTGGACTTCGATGCAGATTGGTGCGCAGCCTGCAAGGAACTGGAGCGTCACACCTTTTCTGCTCCTGAAGTGCAAAAACTGGCCCAAGATTTTGCACTGTTTAAGTTTGATGCCACGCAGACCAGTGAGGAGTTTCGGCAGCTTCAGAGCAAATACAATGTGCTGGGACTGCCGTTTATTGTATTTTATGATTCTTCAGGTGAGCGTCGAGATGATCTGCGACTGACCGGCTTTGAAGACGCTAGGGCTTTTGCCGAGAGAATGCGTCGGGCCCTTTCAAGCGAATAAGCTCCTTTTGAGTCTCTTTCAAAGCCGACTTGGCATTCATCAGCTGAAGCTCCTGCTCGGCCACCAGTTTCTGCACCTGATTCATTCGCAAATCAAACTGTTGCACCAAGTTCATATGTCGATCCAACATCTCCTGCACCTTCGTTTCGCTCAATTTGCGCTCGGCAACCCTACTTGAAAGACCCGCAAATTTGGCATGGATATCCTGAAGACTTGTCTTCACAAACTCTTCAAGCCGCTGGGTTACTCCCATCAGACGCTCAAAGCGCACCTTCATGCCACTGATCACCTCAGTCATTCTGTTGTTCATGGTATCTATTTGAGCTTCTTGCTCCTTTTGACGCCTTTTCAGCTGCTCCACCTGACTGAGTAGAATTTTCCAGTCCTCCTCCTTAAGAAAGGGCGGTGCTTGAGGTGCAGCCCACTGCGGAGCACCTACAGCTGGCCCTAACTTCGGAGCAGAGACAGCCTGGAGAGACTCTGTGGGCTGATCTGCAAATAAATCTTTATTTAACTCTCTGGCCATTATCCCCTCCTTGAGAACTTTTTTTCTGGACGCGTCACATCTTTCAACTTATCGTTTAAAGATGATCTCTGTCACCCACTTAGCACAACACCTTCTACAGCTTGACCCACAAAAAAATGTGGCCCGCCTGGCCCTTTACCATTACCTCAAAAACTGCTGCGATATCAATGGGGACCTCTCAGCGAGCTTGATTGATCAATTTTACCGAAAAGCACTTGTTTTTCAATACTGGCAGACCCATCAAAAGACACTGGGCGAAACTCTGCGCAATGATCTGTCCAGTTTTTTACGCGACACTCAAGCGCCTTTGGACCTTGAGCGCATCCGCCATGCGGATGAACTTCAGGTTGTCCAACTGGAACAAGCCCGCGATGTTCAAGGGCTTATTGAGGCCGAACTCCAAAATGAAATCCGGCCCGGAGACCGCTTGAAACTGGTGCGCCTCTCCACTCAGCAGACGATGAGCTTGAAGCTCAACCCCTCAGGCTGCCTTAAGGTCAGAGTTCACCCCCATTTTGCTCTTATTTCTAATGGACGCCTGGAGCTCCTGCCCGCCTTGAGCCAATTGGAGTACAATTCTCAAATGGAGCTTTTGCCCCAAGCAAAGCATTGGCTGGACACCTCCATGCTGACAACAGCGCAATTCTACCTTCGAGAGGGGGGAGTTGAAGGCCTTCTGATTCGAGGTTACACCTTTCAAAAATTTGAGACACTGAGACAGAGCTCCATCAGCCAACACCCTGAACTGTTTTACAGTCTCAAACGCCTTGAGCGACACTACATCAACCCCAAATCAGACCCCTTTTACCAGGAACTTGTGGCTCTTCTGGAAAGGGCCTATCAACTGGTGTCCTCAGGTCATCCAGATGGTCCTAACCTGGCCCAAGAGGCCCTGCGCCGAGGTAAGCTGGCTCTAAAGAATATTTTTCCCAGCGATAAGCTTTTACTCCTCTTAGTGACGAATATCGAGTATTGGATGCTGACCAGCGACAAAGGACAGCCATGGCAGCAAATAAAGCCTCTCGACCCCTAACAGATCTCAGCCCATCCGCGCCCATTCGATTGAACCGCCTGATTGCGGAAGCCGGCCTGGCCAGCCGCCGAGGAGCAGATCAGCTCATCCTCGATGGAGAGGTCAGTGTAAACGGCAAGAGAGTCACCACTCTTGGGCACAAGGTAAACCCCCAAGCTGATCGGATTTTTGTAAAGGGAAAACCTCTTAAGCCTCAGGAGCCCAAGGTTTATATTGCCTTTCACAAACCAGAGAATGTGATCACAAGTATGGATGATCCCCACGGACGCAAGACAGTGGCCGACTACTTTCACAAACTGCGAGTAAGATTGTTTCCTGTAGGACGCCTGGACTGGGACTCCGAAGGTCTGTTGCTATTGACCAATGATGGCGATTTTGCGCAGAAGATTATGCATCCCAAAGGTGAGGTTCATAAAACATACCTTGTTAAACTGAGTGGCAGCCCCTCGGATCAGCAGATTCAGCGCCTGCTTCGCGGAGTGAGCATCCCCCAAGGAGGACGGGTTCGGGCCCTTAAAGTGGAGCGCTTTAGCCAGGGATCTAAGCAGTACGACTGGATTAAGATTGTTATCGCTGAGGGCAAGCATCGCCAGGTTCGAGAGATGTGCGCAAAAATTGGCTTTGATGTGCGCAAGCTGCGACGTGTGGCCATAGGACAACTTAGATTGGGTCAGCTTAAAAAGGGTGAGTTTAAGGTTCTCGGCCCAAAAGATATACAAAAGGCGCTCTCTTCCGACCTTCCCCTTGCAGGAAAACCCCAGAGCAAAGCCAAGGCAAAGGCGCGAAAAAAGACGACAAAAACCTGGTCTAAACGCTAGGCAAAACCTTCCTGGGGAATTTTTTTCCCTCTTACCTTGGCTCAGAGTTTTGGCTTTAAATGACAACTGGCCTTCGGAAACTCACTGCTTGTATTTAAACTGATGAATATGTGGTCACGCCGAGGAGCAGAGCATATGACCTCTGCCATATACTCAACACGCAGATCCTACCTTATCGACAGCGATTTTCAGCTGCGCTATACGCTCATCATTGTTTTTGCGGCAGCTTTAGGTGTCCTCTCTGTGACCGTGCCCATTTACTATCTGACCCATCAAAACTATCAAATTTTCTACAGTCTGGCCTATGAAGTTGCCCCTGAGCTTCTAGAGAGTCTTGCTCGAGAGAAACTACTGATCAACAACATTTTGTTTTCCGCTCTTCTAGCCCTCGGAGCTTTCTTTACTTTTCTTGGTTTACGTATGACCAATCGAATAATAGGGCCTTTGAGAGTGTTGAAAAACCACCTTAAACTCCTCAGCCGCGGCAACTGGGAACAGAGGCAAATTAAAATTCGCGACAAAGATGAGTTCCAAGACCTTATCAACTCCTACAATTACTTCTATAATTCATTTCGTGCCAATATTCACAAGGAGCTCGATCTCCTCAAAAAGCTGTCCATTGATGAGAATAGTCGCGACGCGCACAGGGCTTGGATCGAACTCATGGAGCTTAAGGCCTCTCAATTGGGCAATGCGGATCTTGCCTCCATTCAGGGCTTTAAAATTATCCCCGGCGAGCCGAATGTCTTGCCATCTCCCGACTCGCGTCACGCTTCTTAATATCCTCTCTCTTGTCTCCCTTTTTCTTACCCCGAGCTAGAGCCAACTCAGCTTTCACCAGACCCTTCTTAAAGTAAAGCTTCAGTGGAATGCAACTGAGTCCCTTTTCACGAATCTTGGCCTGGAGGCGATCGAGTTCAACACGATTTAAGAGGAGCTTTCGCAGTCGCTCAGGATCATGGTTGTTATAGCTCGAAGCCTTATAGACACTGATATGAGCATTTTGCAAAAAGGCCTCATTCCCCTGAAAGGAAACATAGGAGTCTTTTAAATTCACCTGACCATTGCGCAAGGACTTCACCTCACTGCCCGTCAAAACCAGGCCTGCCTCCAAGGTATCCACAATCTCATAATCAAATCGCGCCTTCCGATTGTCGGTAATAATTTTAATCCCACTCATATTTTCCCCAAATATCTTTGATAGAGGCTGACAAACTGACTAGGGGTCAGGTTTTCGGCACGGGCTTTGATATCAATATTCATTTCAGCCAACAAGGCCTCCCAATTCGTCCGCCTTGGGACTTGCTTTAAATTGTTCAGAAGGAGTTTGCGCCTTTGGGCAAAGGTCGTCTTTAAAAAACTCAGAAAGCCTTGCCTATCCTGGGCAGACCAAGCTCCTAAGCCGGTTCCAACTCTACAGAATTTGAGGACCCGACTGGCCACTTGAGGAGCTGGGTAAAAGTCCCTTGGCCCAGCTTCCAAAACAAAGTCAATCTTCCAGAAGACCTGCGCCATTACCGACAACAGTCCGTAATCTCTACTGTGCGGACGAGCAACAATCCTCTGAGCCACCTCTTTTTGAAACATCAACAGCATAAACTGCACTGAGTCGGGCCCCAGACAGCGATCGATCACCAGGGTTGAAGATATCTGATAGGGGAGATTGCTGACCAAAAGAGCCGGTGGTTCTAAGCCTAGCTCATTCCAATCAAGCCTGAGGGCATCCCCCTCATGAACTTCAAAACCCTCAGATCTCCAGTGCTCACAAAACCTCTTGTCCATCTCCATGAGAAGAAATCGCCCTCTAAAGTCCCTGCCCAGCCCCTTTGTGAGAGCCCCCAAGCCTGGCCCTATTTCAACAAGAGTCCGGGGAGCCAAAGATTTCGCCCGATGCAATATCTTCTCAATTACTTGCTCATTCACTAGAAAATTTTGCCCCAAAGATCTCTTTGGGTAATGACCCAGCTCAGCCAATAAGACTTTTACCTCTTGCAGGAGGGATGACACTCTTATCTCCTCCGCGGCGACTGAGGCGTATAGTTAAAGTCTCCCTCATACAGCCTTGGAGAGGGAGCTAAGTTCTGTGAGCTCACCTCTCCTCTCAACATCCTCTGAAGACCTGTGTAGGCCACCATGGCTGCATTGTCCGTGCAAAACCGAACGGGAGGAACAACTAGAAGCAGGCCCAAAGAATCTGCCCACTTCTGAGCGAGCTCTCGCAGCCGCGAGTTTGCACTCACCCCCCCCGTCAAAATCACTGTCGAGGGCTTGAAGGAGCGAACAGCCCGATCCAACTTCGCCAGCAGGCTCTCCACAATGGCTTGCTGATAACTGGCACACAGATCGGCAAGATTTTGCTGCTTTTCCTCCACAGACATTTCTGCCAAAAGCCTTTGGGCCGCAGTTTTAAGCCCAGAAAAACTAAAATCTAGATTGTCTTCCTTTGCCTTTGGCCGAGGGAAGCGGAAGGCCTCTGGCCGGCCTTGCTGAGCTAGCCTGTCGACTTGCACCCCACCCGGAAAACCCAATCCCAACATTTTGGCAAACTTATCAAAGGCCTCACCTGCGGCATCATCTACTGTCTGGCCCAAAACCAAATAATCCCCCAGAGCCCTGACCTGATAAAGGTGAGTGTGTCCGCCACTAATTGCCAAAGCCAGAAAGGGAAAGTCAAAGCCCTCAGGTGGCTGATACAATTCATCCTGAAGGAAGGGAGCAAGTAAATGAGCCTCCAGGTGGTTGACTCCAATAAAGGGTAGTTTCTTAGACAGGGCCAGGGTCTTAACTGTAACCAAACCCACTATCAGCGATCCAATCAGCCCTGGTCGAGAGGTCACTGAAAGGCCCTCGACTTTGTCCCATCCAATATTGGCCTCTTCAAGAGCCTTTTCAACAAGGGGCAGTAAATACTCTGTGTGATTTCTGCTGGCAATTTCAGGAACAATGCCCCCAAATGGCCTATGGACTAAGTCCTGATTGGCGGAACATAAGGAGAGGACAAAACCGTCCTTGCGCACCAACGAGACAGAGGTGTCATCACAGCTGGTTTCAACTCCTAGAACAATGTCCATCTCTAAAGGCCCCGCAGTCGAATGGACGATCTTCGCGCCGCCCCTGACCCGGGAAATCGATCGATGGCCTCTTGGTAAAAGGCCCTAGCCTCATCCAGCATATTGAGCTCCTGAAAACAGACACCGATCTTGTAGGTTGCCTCAGGATAATGCTCCCCACGAGGCTGAGCTTCTCTATAGCGTTGGTACTCCACAATGGCCTCGCGCCACCTCTTTTGCTCAAAGAGCCTTTCAGCAGCTATGAATGCGGCAGCTGGGCCCGACGCCGCCCTATCTACCGCTGGTGAGACCTCTTTTTTTTTTAGCTCGCTGAGTTCCGCAAGAATCTGTGAAAGCTGCTTTTCTGTATTGGCCAGGGCCTCCTCATAAAGCTTGAGTCGAGCATCAATAAAGGCTTTCTGAGAGCTGTCCAGATCTTGCAATTTGTCTCTAAAGCCCACCTGCACCTGATGCTCCAAGTTTTCAATCCGCCCATGTAACTCGCGAAGTTGCTCTTGATACTCCTGGTCCCTGAGGGCCTCTTGAGCTCTGAGCTGCTGAACCGTAACTGGGCGTCGATTTGCTGCGGACAACCCCTCATCACCACGCAACTCTGCTCGTGTCGTTACACAGCCAATATGGGAGCCAAGAGATATAACAGAAAATAGTAAAACACCCAGTGGTTTGAGGACAGCTTTAACACTCGTCATACTCTTGGCTTTGAACATCAAAAATCTCCAGACTGAAGTTTTCTTAATCGGGTGGCATTTTCTGCTCGTTCCGCGTATTGGCGAGCAAGATCAAATTGTTCCCTTGCCCGGCCAAAATCACTCTCAGAGTAATACTTCTGTCCCTTGCGGTAATGGTCTTCAGCTTTGATCCAAAAAGCCGCTGCCATTCGCGGCGCACCCTCAGCCTGAGCAGCTTGGATGGCCGTTCGAGCAATGTTGTACTCCTCAACGGGGGCAGGGGCTGCACATCCAGCCAGGGTCAGTCCACCCAACAACACCAGCTTGCCCCACATTTTCAACACGCTTCTTTTACCTCAAAGCCCGCTTATCGAACGGGAATAGGCACAAAGTTTGCCCTACGGTTTCGCGAATGATCCGCTTCGTTTTGCGCCTGAGCTACGAGAGGTCTTTCCTTGCCATAACTGATAATAGTCAAGCGATTGTCTGGCACTCCCAAACTCACTAAGTAATTCTTTGCAGATTGAGCTCTGCGCTCACCCAAAGCCAAGTTGTATTCAATGGAACCGCGGTCATCGCAATGTCCTTCAATTTGCACCGTGACTTGGGGATTTGCCCTCATCCACTCGGCATTCTGCGCCAAAAGTCGACGGGCCTCTGTGCTCAGTGAGGAATTATCAAAGCCAAAGTTCACTGTGCTCAAGCCCTCAATCTCCCCACTGTCACTGCCCATGGGGTCAAAAGACATATCTCGAGTCGCTATTGAAGGATCAGCTTCGACGTCTCCCACTCCAACTTCTTTCTTTTTCGAGGCGCAACCAACGTTGAAAGCCATCGCACCCACAAATAAGGCCATCGCAATGTAGCGGATCATATTCTGTTCTCCTTAAAATAATTACTTTGGTGTTACCCTAGAAGGTCTACTTTAGGCTGGAGATTATCAACACTTAGCCAAGTAGGCAAAGAAAGCCGCTAATGACGTTTGGCGTTAGCGGGCGCTGGCCGGTGGTCAACACTTTCCGTCCGCTGTCGGACGCCTTTCTCCCCCTAAAGGGCAGATCCGCTGCCCTTAGAATTTGCAAGCAGTCCTGGGAAACATCAAACCATAAAGAGAAAGGACTTAAGACAATGCGGACAATGAACAAAGTTTTACTGATTGGACACCTTGGCAGCTTGCCCATCCTCAGAAAGTCAAGCCAGGATCGAACCTACACCCTTCTCAACCTCGCCACTCAGAGGCGCTGGAAGGACTCTGAAGGGGAATGGCAGGAGAAAACAGACTGGCACTCCATTACTGTCTGGGGAAAAGAAGCAGAAACCTGTGTGGACCGCCTCCAGGTGGGAGCCCTCTTGATGGTGGATGGCTATCTCAGCACTAGCCAACGCCCGGTCGAGCTCGGGGCCGAAAGCCCCTTCGAGAAGCGCGTCTTTATCACGAGCCGCAAGGTCACCTTTTTGTCCCGACCAGGAACCGATAGAGATAAAGAGGTCAGACCCAGCAACTATGAGATCGAACCCACAGCCTCTCCTTCAGTCCCCGCTTGACTTTTGACTGGAGAGAAGAAACCATTGTAATGAGGTGCGCCATAATTTATAGGCGCAGAATCTTTGGAGGGGAAATGGATAAAATTCAGTGGATTCGGGATCTTGTCCTGTCAGAGCAGCAGATGGAAGAGTCTGGCATCGTGGATATGAAAGCTGGCTTTGATCCTGAGCAGCTGCTCGAAAGCCAAAGTCTGGATTTCCTCACTGACCTGAAGGCAGCATTCGTGGAGAGTGCTGCTGCCTTTAATCAAATGAAGGGATCCACCTTAGGGCAGATAAAAATTTACGGGATCTCGAGGACAAAAGCGGATTTTATGCTGTTTCGCAATGGCTACAAACTTATTTTTTCTCTACGCCAAGCCGGACTGATAGCCATTGGCCTGCACACCATGAGCAGTCACTTTATCCCAGGCCCTGTCGTTGCCGCAAGCGCAGAGCCGTCTTCAGGCAGCCCTGCTGGCCTGGGAGCCCAACAGCAACAGCCTCAAGAGGAGACACTCAAAGCTCGCTGGGGCGCATTTGGCGAACTCAAATGGACTTACAAAGATCACCCAGTAAATATAAGTTATCTGGTTAGGTACTATATGACTCGATTTGTCCGGGAGAGCGCAAAATAAGAAAAACTCAGTGGATTGAGACTGGTGACCTTCAAGTGAATCTGCTGACCGATGTCAAAGAGCTTCCCCGTTTGGTTTTTTACTCGAATTAAATCTCCGGAAAAACTCACTATAAAGTTCTCCGCGCTCACGTTCTCCACCACTTGAGCCTTCACCACCTCGCCCACACGCAACTGATGGACTCTCAGCTTCATGGATCTAGGTCAATACGCCTAAATTTCACGGGCCGTATTGCCTCCTCACCTTCCTTGACCGTTCGCAAGGAAAAAGGGGAAGACCTCAGCTTTGCCGGAGAGACCACTGGGCGGGTCACAAAGCTTTTCTCAATCTTTGGGGTGCTCTCAGTTTTTGGAGCACTTGAAATATCTGACTCCTCCGGGACACTGATCTCCTCACCAGTTACATCTTGGGCCTGAGTAGACTCATCTGACTGTTGCTCCTCAAAGCCTTGGCTCTGAGCTAGACGGAAATTTTCACCCAGCTTTTTTAAGGATTCCCTTTGAGAATCATCTTCCTGACCGAAGCCTTTGTTCTCAAGACCTCGCTTCGCCCACTCAGGCAGCTGATCCTGATCAAACATCAACTGGTCCCGATTCACCTTGGCAATAAATTCAACTTGCTCACGAGGCAAGTCCAGCTCATCCACAATAGCCTCAATCCCCACACCTTCGTGGGCCATTCTGGCTGCCTTCACATACTTAATGGTATTTTGACGCTCAATGATTTCATGGTGAGGTATTTTGTCCTGAAAAATCTCTGCGACTTCAAGACTTCGATCCATAGCTTGCTCGATCTTTAGTATTTTTTGATCGGCTTCAATCAGTTTGCCATTGAGATGCCTTGCCTTGGTCTCCAAGAGCTCTGTCAGCTGTTGAACTTGCCGATCAGAGCGGTCGGCTAGATCCTCTAGAACAGCTATTTTGCTCTGTAAAATCTGGAGGCCTCGACTGAGCCGAGGGTCATCTTTGGCTGGCCTCTTTAAGCGAATCCAAAAAACCACCAGCCCTGCAGCAATCACTAAATTAAAAATAATTTGTAGTAAGACCCATGAACTCAATGTCGCCCCCTATCTATTGCAAAGAAAGAACACCCTCTGAATAAGTTTAAGGCCAAGGGAGCGATGACGCAACCCACCCGCAGATGTCTTCGACCCTGTTCCACGACTCAAGTCAAGAGGCCTTAAAACCAGAATTTTCCAACCAGACTAAAGTTTAGCATTGCCCACCGACTTTCCTCTAAACTCACGCCAGCCAAACTGCCCTTTTCAGATGTAATCACCATCAGACTTCCCTCTCCTCCAACAGAGAAAAAAGAGCTGATAAAGTGGTCATAGCCAAAAAAGGCTCCAAACACGACGGGAGTGAGTTTCAAAGTCCCTGCCGCCAACTCCCGAGACACTTCTGCAAACCCCAGGCGAAGCCCCACAACGGCCCCATCAGCCACGTTATCAAAATGAAAGCTCCCTTCAAAACCATAGAGATCAAAGCTAAACTTCCGATCCACACCCTCAACGCTTTCATTCTTTTGAGAGCTTAGAAAAAAGGCCCCAAGACCCCACTCCCGCTCCAGACGAGCTCCTGCCAACAGTCCATAAATTGGTCGACTACTAGAGTCCTCTGCCCTGGGAACAGACAGTCCAGCTAAACCTCCTACATAAGCTTGCGATTGAGCTTGCGCCGAAAAACCTAAACAAAGTGTTTGAACTGCCAAAAGTAGAGCTAAAAATCTCATACAATACCCCCTTTAAGTTCTATTGCTCACAAATCGCTTAATTCTTTCAACGGCCTCGGCCATACGCGGCTGCTCCAAGGCGTAGCTAATTCGCACAAAGCCCTCAAGGCCAAACTCCGCCCCCGGCACCAAAGCCACATTCTCAGCCTCCAGCAGTGCTTGAGCAAAGTCCTTGGAGTCATGAATCTCTTTTCCTCCCAGCCTTTTCCCAAAAAAGGCATCCACCTGAGGCCATACGTAAAAGGCCCCCTCCGGAGGGTTGACTTGGATACCGGCAATTTTTTGCAGTTCGGAGACAATAAAGTCTCTTCTCTGCCTGAGAACCTGGACAGATGCTTTCACCGACTCCTCGGCTCGCTCCAGTGCGGCTGTGGCTGCAATCTGAGAAAAGGCCGCTGCACAACTCGTTGACTGACTCTGATAGTTATTCATGGCCTGAATAATCTCTTGGGGACCTAAAGCCCAACCAATGCGCCACCCTGTCATTGAGTAGCTCTTAGAGACACCATTAATAGAAATGCAACGACTCTTCATCTCCGGACAGCTTTCCAACAAATGAGGGGCCACTCCTCGCTGGTTAAACACCAATCGGTTGTAGATGTCATCGCTTAGGACCAGAGCTTGGGGGTTGTCCTTGAGCACCTGCCCCAATTCAGCCCACTCTGAATCTGAGTACATTCCCCCTGTGGGGTTGCTTGGAGAGTTGAGGATAAGCATTTTTGTCTTTGAGCCAATATGCGCTCGCAGTTGCTGGGCGCTGAGCTTGAAGCTCTGCTCCCTTCCACAGGGAACAATGACGGGCTTTCCCTGAGCCAACTCCACCATACTCGGATAACTCACCCAATAGGGCGAGGGAATCAAGACCTCATCTCCGGGGTTGATCACAGCCTGAAGAGCGCTGAAAATCGCAAACTTAGCCCCGCTGGCCACAGTCACCTCGGAAGCCTCATATTGGACCCCAAAGTCCCTCAAGAACTGCTCTGCCACTGCCTTTCTCAGTTCAGGCAAACCATTTGCCGCAGTGTACTTCGTCTGTCCCCGCTGAATGGCCTCTATGCCCACGTCTTTGATCTCGCCAAAGGTGTCCCAATCCGGCTCCCCCACGGAGAGAGAAATCACATCCAACCCACTGTCCTTCAGGGCCTTTGCCTTGGCAGCAAGAGCTAAGGTGGGAGAGGGCTTTAAGGCCTGTACACGGTTGGACAAGAATGACATATCAACTCCTAGGTTATTTGGTTTCCTTCAATCGCATCCATTTCTTCTCTGCCTTACGCAAATTTAGCTCTGAGTGCCTGAGCCACATCCGTCGGCACCAAATCCTTTAAGTCCCCACCAAATTGGGCCACCTCTTTCACCAGTCGCGAAGATATGTGGCCATACTCAGGACGAGTAAAGACGATCAAGGTCTCAACACCTGGAGCCAACTGAGCGTTGACATTGGCCATCGCCTGCTCGTACTCAAAGTCAGAGACAGCTCTCAGCCCCCTAATGACGACTTGGGCTTGGGTCTTTTGCGCAAACTCAACCGTCAAGCCCTCGTGAATCTCTACAGATACATTTTTTAGACCCTTCATACAAGAGAGCACCAAGTCTCGTCTTTCCTCTGCACTGAAAAGATAATTCTTTTGCGAGGAGTGAGCGACCAGAACTGTAATTCTATCAAATAGACGACTCAATCTGTGAATAATATCCACATGTCCAATGGTCACAGGGTCAAAGCTTCCAGGATAAACACAATGTCTCAACATACTCTACAACCTAATCTGAAAGTCCAAAAAACGACACCACTTTGTCACCAAAATCCCTGCGATCCATCAATTGCCAGGGACCGTAGGTCTCCCCGACCAGCTCCGCTCCTCCTGACTCCATCATCCAAATGCTGCCTGCCCGCCCTACAGAACTTGATCCAACAGCTTGTCCAACACGATCGGCGATTTTCTCTGTAAAAGGGGGGTCTGCAAAAATGATCTGATAAGCTGGGCCAGAGTAGGCTTTAAGATATTTAAAAACATCCATAAAGTGGACCTGATAACAATCACTTTGAATGTCTAGAAGTTGAATATTTTGTTTTATGATTTTCAAGGACTTTCTATGGCTCTCTACAAAATCCACATGATCTGCCCCGCGGGATAGCGCTTCTAAGCCGAGGCTTCCTGTGCCCGCAAACAGGTCTAAGACTCTCGCCTGTGGAATCAGTTCTGCGATCTTAGAAAAGATGGACTCCTTTGTGCGATCCGTAGTGGGCCTGAGGTGCTTTGCCTCAAAGCTTACAAGCCTTCTTCCACCATATTGACCCGAGATAATCCTCACAGCCTCTCTCTTGAAATTTGCCCAATTTTCAGCAAAAAAGACTTAATCTCAGTCAAGTTCCCCTCGCTGGGTTTTACAAAGTGAAATTCCGCCAAGTGATCGACTTTATTACTCTCAGTCTTTCCGCGAAATTGATCGTAAGTTTTGATAACTTTGGCCGTAAACTCAAGGGGAAATCTCTTCGTTGGTAAAACAAAACGGACTTGATAATTACGCCCCACGACAACCACAGTTTTCTTAAGGTCCACGATAAAGCCCTTTAGGGTCAATTTTAGAACTTCTCCTACAAATTTCTGCTGTTGCGCACTTTCAAAGCTGGCTTCAAAGGGGTAAGGTTTTACCTTGACTACTCCTCCATCATTTGTGTTCATACTCGGTTCACCATTTTCTCTGCCAAATCAATGACTTTAAAAATATCTGCAAAAGGCTTTGGTAAAAACAAATCCGCACCCATTTGTTGAGCCGCCCCAGAATCATAGTCCCCCGCATAGGCCGAAATCAAGATAACCTTGGCAGGACCCTTTTTCTCACCCAGCCGAGATAGGACCTCCGGGCCACTGAGGTCGGGCATAAGCACATCCAAAAAGACCAAATCTGGACTCTCCTGACACCACAGCTGCAAGCCCTGCTGCCCCCCTTCAGCCTCGATGGCCTCATGTCCTCTGTGCTCTGCAGCACGACGCAAAGACCGTCTGACTATGGCTTCATCATCAACAATCAGTATCTTCACACTCTCTCCTCAAGGGGAAGGGAAATGCTGAACTGAGCCCCTTCGCCCAGACGGCTTTCCACCCGAATCTCCCCTCCCATTTTTCCAATGATATCCCGACTGAGACTCAAGCCCAAGCCAGTTCCCTGTCCCTCACCTTTGGTCGTAAAAAAGGGCTCAAAAATAGTCTGTAAAAGATGGGGAGGTATTCCCGGGCCGCTATCCTTAATTTTTAGCTCCACCCAAGATCTAGAGTCCTGTGGCTTTTTACTGTCTATCACTCGAGTTGCTATGTCCAGACGGCCCTCTCCATCCATGGCCTGGCAGGCATTGTTTATTAAATTAAAGACCACTTGCTGTAGAAGTTGGCTGTCTCCCCTGATCTTAAGAGCTGTAGGGGCCAAGTCAATATCACAGCGATAGCTCGTCATCGCTGTTTTTAGGAAAGGCAGGGTGCTCTCAATAAGGCCGTTCAGGTCAAAGCATTCCTGCGAGCCTCCCTCCTGTCTCCTTGCAAAAGATAAAAGGTTGTTAATGATCTTTTGTGAGCGAAGCGCGGCCTTCTCAACTTCGAAAAGGTCTTCGGCCAACTCAGAGTCCTTTGGCAACTCTGCCCTCATCAGTTGGGACAAGGACTGGATGCCCGTTAAGGGGTTGTTGAGTTCGTGGGCGATGTGCCCCGCCAGATGTCCTATGGCTACCATTTTTTCATTTTGAATCATCTGTCCTTGAAGTTTCTGCTGCAGACTTACATCCACATAGTGATTTACAAAAGCCACCGCCCGATTTTCCCTCAATTGAATGGGGTCAGAGTAGACCTCATAGGCAAGGTCTCCGCGCTTTACCAAAGAGTGAGCCGCTTGAAGAGAGAGCCGCTCCTGATCCAATGGACAGTTAAGACAGACTGCCTGCCTACCAGCGAAGTGCTCAAAACAGCTTCGCCCCGGCACCAGTTCGGCAGTGAAGTGGCGATTCGCTCTGAGCAATTGCCAGTTTTTATCAATAATTGCCACTGGGTCTTCAATTCCATCAAATGTCTGCTCCCATATAAGACTTTCTCTGCGCAACTCCTGCTCTAAAAGACTCCTGTCTAAAGCCAAGCTCAGAGTTTGAACCCTCTGGGCCATAAAGCCAATAAAGGCCTCCACCTCGTTGCCGTCAAAAGAGTGCTCGAAAAACAAAATGGCCGACACTCCTGGTCGATCCAGCTGAATTGGAAATGCCAAAACCTTGGAAAATGGACGACCAAATTCATTGGCCAAATAAAGGCTGTCCTCCTTGGTGTCTACTCGAATACGGGAGCTTGGATCCCACATATTGTTACCCTGCTTGACGTAGACTCTTTGGCCTCGTCCATAGATGAGTCTCAAGTCTGCTCTCGCTTCAGACGGTCCTCCGGCGACAGCCAATATAACTTCACTGAGCTTATGAAACACTTTTGCCTCATGAAGCAAGGTTAGCAGCAATTCCTCTGGAGACATCAGGCCATTGACCTCATTTACAAAATGTACCAGCCGAGACATCTTTCTGACATTCTGTTCGGTCTCCACTTTAGAGCGATTGAGGTCTTCCGTGCGGTCCCTAATCAACCCTTCCAGGTTTAAGGTCATCTCCTCCAGCCGACGATTTTGCTGTTTCACTCGCTCTAAAACTGACTTCTGACTGAGAATCTGCTGGTGTTCAGAAAAGGCCTCACTGAGGTGTCCTTGAAGGTCAGTTAGCGACATCTTGCCTTCCAGAATCCTCCATGGCTTTATACGGTGAATCGCCAAACTTATTAAATTAAAGTCGGGCTGTCGGACTAAGACCATGACCACTGTTAAGGGAAGGTCGATTCGCAGACTCGCCAAGTACTGCCAACAGTCTTCATCCACATGGTCCGTAAGTTCTATCAAAATGACCGGAAAGAATTTTTGCTCTGTCTCGGCTTGCGCCTGACGCCAATTTGTCGACCAACAAATTTCGACCAAACCTCTAAGCCCATCCATCTGAAAACTTTGATCTGGCTGAACCGAGCTCAACCACAACATCTGTGGCTTAGAATTCAGCTTTAGGTCCATTATCCCTCAACTGACTTGCAGGTGAACCACAGTACTGTGACAACACAAGCTTAAAATTTTGGTAGACTTTCTCTGTGCGGTTTATGACCACATCAATCGAAGCCGGCCCAATCCTGATTAGCTCCGTTTTAAACCATGAAACCAATGGTGCTACTTCCGGCTGCCTTCGCGCAACTTGATCTACCAATTGATCAACCTGTTGAATGACCTCTAAGTTCAACTTCTGATCTGCAGAGCCCAAAGATTGAATCTGTGCCAAAGCCAACTCACAAAGTTCATTCAATTGCCCTAAAGCCGAGTACACAGAATAGTCTTCTAAAATAGGAATTTCACCTCCTGCATAGATTGCCTGAACGAGATCCCAAGAGAAATCCCTGCAAGAAAACAATCCCTCTGACCCCACGTAGGAGTTATTAACTCTCTCCATAAGTGGAACCTTAGCTGGCTGTTTATTTAACAAGTTTTGAATTTCTCTACTCACCACTGCGGGACTAATTTCCTCCATCCTCTCGGCAAGTAAAATCCGGCTTCCCTGGCTCCGAGGTCCCGTCTCCCAGAAATTGACAATTCGAGTGGCCGATAAATTCAAACAGGGGGTTTCTGTCAGGGCAGCTATGTGCATCAACACACTGTCGGCTCCCACCACAAGATCGGCCCCCTTGGAGAGAGCAAAAAGATCAGGCAAGGAGCTTTTGCCACACCAATTGTAGGCCCACTCAAGTTCTGAGCAGAGCTGTTCACCCCTATCTGCTTCCTCAGCACTTCCCACAACTAAAATCTGTCCGTCCCACTGCTGATTCAATATCTCTAGAGCTTTACTCCACAGACTCAGGGGATAACACTTTCGCTCTTCACTTGCTCCCACATGCACAAGGATATAGGGCTCTAAGGGTTGAATGGGCGTTTGCTTAATGACCCTTAGAACCTCTCTGGGCTCTATAAAGCTCCAAGGGGCCAACCAATCCTCCTCCTTAAGACTGACCCCCGCCACCTCTGCTAAAAGGTCTGCCAAGTGATACCTGTTGACTCGACCAGGACCCACCTGAGCATAGAAGTAGCTCGAGGCATCATCTGGTAGACTCAAATAGCCATCTGCCTGCCGTGTGTAACCACGAACTTGACTGTTTTCCGAGGACACTCTGTGAGTGAGGTAACTCGAAAGGGGCGAGAAAGAGAGGTTTGCAATCAAGTCGAAGCTCTGCTCCTTGAGCTGACCAAGAAAATCACTGACACATTTCTCGGCTTCTTCAAGCCCTTGATCTCCACTTAAAAGGCTCTCAGCAAGGCTCTGGGAAGGAAAATGCCAGATCCGATCCACCGCATCTAGGCCCGTTAGGGCCGCCGAAAAGCGAGATCTCACTAAGACATGAATCTCCCCTTGAGGATAGTGTCGACGCAAGGCCCTTATGGTCGGCCAGCTCAGGTAAATATCACCCAGACGAGCCTGTTGGATAACCAGAATCTTCACTCTGCACCTGCTCCCTGATAAACTCTTCAATTATTTTGACGATCTCAAGCTCGGAAGAGTAGCCATTTTTTTGCAAATTGGCCTTTTTCTGTCCCACCTCAACGAGCACAGATTGCCATGACTTGGGCTCACCTTGATTATCCATACCCACTCCTCTGACGAATCACTCGACTAAGGTCGCTGCCCCTGTAATTTTAGAATTTCCCCGATCTCCTTAAGCAGTGACCTTGAACCCTCACACTCTCCCCATATCTCAATGGCCATTTTGACCTCCTTTCGAGCCTGAAAAATTCTTCCGCTCTCCAGCAACAGCCTGGCCAAGACCAAGCGAAATGGACTGTCTTGAGGGTGCCGTTGAATATGATCAAACAGTCTCTGTATCACTCGGTTAGATCTCGAGTCCTTATGCCCCCAATCTACAGCGAGCCACAGGGCCGTCATATTGTCTAAACTGATGTCTAAGCACTTTTCTAGATTGGCCCAAGCCAACTCCAAGTCACCAAAGCTGCGATGAACAAGGGCTAATCCCAGCCATGCGCGCTCATTGGCCCCATTAAGTGCTACGGCTTTTCGAAAGTACTCCACGGCCAAAGAAAGATCCTCTTGCTGAATAGCCAAAGTGCCAAGATTGACCATCAGCACATCTGATTGTGGTTGAAGAAGCTGGGCGTTGGCATAGGCTTGCTGGGCCAATTCATAAAGCCCCTGCTCAACATATCGGTTTCCCAAGTTCTTCCACATTGTAAACTCGTCCTGAATCTCCTGACTCATGTGGATATCTTCTATTTGATATTTGGCTTCTTCCACGACTCCCCCTAGGCTTTAGGTCAGATCAACCGCTGCACGCAAACCTGTAATATGCAAGTGAGCAAGTTCGGTGCCAAAACGGCAGTGAATCTGCTAGGGACCCAGAGCTAGAATGCGCGTAGATGTGCCGGGAATTTGACTCGAATAATGATGTTAGCGTCAGGCCAATGACTGTAAAACTTATTGGAGCAAAACCTATGACCGGCCCCGACTTTTGTAGGCTCCCACTGCTCTTCTAGCTATTTTAACAGCACTGAGATCCTTGATCATCTCAGACTTGGCCTGCTCAATAAAGGATAGTATTTGAAGATCCTGGGATAAAATACTTGTCACAAGTCGAGTTTTTTCACTCAAGGCCCGACCAACTACTTTTTTCGTGTCCATGTTAATTTCATTGCTTTCTATGAATTCTTGATTGGAACCACTTATCAACTCATCCAAAGAACGAATCACATCAAGAAGTCCTTCTCTGGTCTTATAGAAATTTTCCAAGTTATCAAAATTTCCATGACAGAAATTGTCCATTTCCACATCATTTACTTTTTTGAATTTTCTAAGATGTCGGTTGCGCTCTTCCAAGAGCTCGATCAAGTTCTCCATAACTCCCCCCAATTTATCGATCTAAACTGTCTTCTTTTTTTAATTTAGCCACGGCTTCCATCCATCCCTGGTGAAGAATTTCAAGAACCCGAATTGCGTTTTCAAGATATTTTCGCTCCCCCGTTACGTTCGCTTGGGTGAGCTGCTCAGTGATAAACATATAAAGCTGCTCTAAGTTAGCTGCAATGTCCCCACCCACCTGATGATCCAAGGTGTTGTTGAGCTCCAAAACAATATCATAGGCCCGCCCTATATATAGGCCCCGGTCTGCGATGTTCTTAGCATCAATCGCACTGACGGCCTGCTTAGAGAAACGAATCGCAGCTTCGTACATCATCAACAACAGCTTTTCACGGCTAGCACTTTGCACTGAAGTGTTTTTATATTTCTGGTATGCGCTCTTCATCTCTCTCCTTCTCTAAAACTGTCTTGTTTTCGGACAATCTGTCTGCAATCTTAAATAATTCTAACCCCCACCAAATCCAGCTCCCATAGCCGCCAAAGCACCTCCTTGGGACTGAAGTCGAGAGACTGTCTCCTCCAGTCGCGAGAACTGGCGTCTAAGTGTCTGCTCCCTGCGCTCCAGCTGTCGCTCCCGGTTCGCTATTCGATCATCTATCTGGCTGATTCTCTGCTGAAGCGACCTCTTGCGAACTCCAATGGGGCCTAATACCGAATTCACGGTACTTTCAACCTCTCTTCTCACTGCAGGAATAAATCCGGTGGTAAAGCCATCTCCTCCAAGAAATCTCTGCACATCCTCAGAGTTGTTCATAAGAGCACTATTGAACTGCTCTTCGTTGAACTCCAAAGTTCCTGCCCGGTTAAACGTAACTCCAATCTGACTGAGGCGATTGATTGATCCCTCCACTCCATATTGGGGATCCTGAATGAGGCGTCTTAATCTGGACTCAATATTGCGCACTAGCCCATCCCCTCCTAAAGTTCGGGAGGTGTCCGTATTGGCATCAATCCGGCTCTGGGTCTGCAGAAAGCCTAAGACCTTATTCATCGACTCAACAAACTCTTTGATCCTTCCTGACACAACCTCTCTGTCCTCTTGAACAGAGATATTGACCTGACGCCCAGGAGCTGCCTGCCGAAGATCTAAGCTAACACCCGGGATAACCCCGTCTACTTTGTTGCCTGGAATCTGAAATTCAAAGCCATCAATTTTAATTCGTCCATTTTTGGGGGCTGAAGAGCTCTCAAAGAAAACATCCTGGTCACCCCCTAAGAAGTAGGGCCTTAGAAACTTGATTTTTCCCAAGTCAGCTCCACCTTCGGTAGATAACATCAGTCTAAACGGAGCTCTTGGGTTAGATGCATCATTTATAACACTGGCTCGAATTCCAATCCCCGCTGAGTTAATTGCAGCGACCATACCATCCAGGGTGTTATTTGAAGAGTTGATATAGACTTCCTTGCGCCCTTGAGCTGTATCAAAGCGAAAGTACCCAGTTCCTGCCTGAGTGGTGTCTCTGTCCACAAAGCCATTTGTCACCGCAGAGCCATTTTGTGCCAACTCTAGTACCTCTACATTCCAACTGCCTTTAGTTGCAGCAGAAGGATCCACAGTTCCCGTGACAATATTGATATCTCCACTCTCTAGCTTAAAATCTTGAAAACCTCGTGCATCTGCTAATCCTGAGATCTGACCCTGGACACCCCTAAGGAGTTCTTCAAGCTCGTTGACCAACTGCAATCGAGCTTCACTACGCCCCTTGTCCACCTCCATATTGCGCACAGGAATCCGCTCAGCTTCCATAAGCTGTTCCACGATGTTTGGTGGCAAGCCAGATTTTAAACCTCCAAAGGAAATTCCTGCAGCCAAAGAAGACTCCTCCCTCTTTCCCCAATTGTACAGAACTGAGGCTTATTCTGTGAGTCAATAATATGTCGGTAAGGGGCTACATGGCCTTGTGGTAAAGGTGACCGGTGGTCTGCTCTTGACCTTCAAGAAGGGCCCAAAGGTCTAACTCACTTAGACGTCGGACGAGCTTTCCGTCTGGACTTTCGATAAATACAAACCGACTATGGCCTCGAAGTTCATGCCGAACAATCAAATTGTGAGATTTTATCCCCGGTAGATCCTTGAGCTTATCAAGGGCTTCTAAAAACTCAGCGTCAGTCAGTTGACGCTTTTCTGGTGGTTTGTCCTGTTGCTGCCCATTGGGGTCTCGGTCAGCGCTGCTTTCTTTATTTGAACGCACGTGTCGGATGGGGTCTGTCTCTTTGACTGATTCAATGGATGGAATAAGGGCGTTAATCGACTTTATATTCATCTCACCCTACCTATCGGCTCTTGCAGTCTCACCCTTTATACCAACTGGCCCTTTACCGGACTTCAGAGTAGCACCCCAAGGAGGAAAGGCCCTCCTTGGGTAGGTAAGTACCGAGTGGGGAAAGGAGCGCCCCACTCAATCTTAAAAATACAGATTAAACTTATCCAAGAAGTCTCAAAGCCTGAGCTGGAGACTGATTGGCCTGGGCCAAAACACCAATCGAGGCATTGAGTAAAATATTGTTTTTTGCCAATTCTGCCGTACTTGAAGCCAGGTCAGCATCACGTATTCGGCTGTTGGCAGCGGCGTAGTTTTCAATAGCGACCCCTAGATTCTCAGACGTACTCTGCAGACGGTTCTGAATCGCACCCAAATTGGCTCGATATCCATTGACCTGCCTCTGAGCATCTTCAAGTCTTTCCAGAGCAGAGCGAGCATTGGCTTTATTGGAAAAGTCAAAGTCGGCGATATTGAGAGCAGCAGTGGTTGCCACCTGCTCACTCGCATTAAAACTAATTCGATCGTTAAAATCGTCATTATTGATATCAATCTGAAAAGCGTACTCCCCTCCAGTTCCATCCAACATATTGGTATTTCCGTATCTTGTAGATTGGGCAATCCTCTGGATTTCGTTTTTCAACTGTTGGACTTCTTTATTGATGAAACCTCTTTCCTCATTGCCTACAGTGTCAGAGGATGCCTGAACACCAAGTTCACGAAGTCGAGTCAACATATTGCTGATTTCTCCGAGTCCGCCTTCTGCGACCTGAACCATTGAGATCCCGTCGTTGGCGTTACGCTGGGCCTGCTGGTAGCCTCGAATTGTCGACTTCAGGTTCTCACTGATTGATAGTCCCGCGGCATCATCAGCGGCCTTAGTGATGCGGCTGCCTGAAGCCAGCTGAGCGTAGCTGGTGTTGATATGCCTCTGAGTTGAGGCCATTGTCTTTTGGGCGTTGATAGACGCCACGTTTGTAGAGATACGCAAACCCATGGTCTGCCTCCTTTGTTGTTGCGAGGATCCATCCTCTTTGAGCTTGAAGGAGGCCCTTTACCTATAAGGGTCACTCCCCAAGCCGCACCATGATGGTGCTGGGTTGAACACGTTGGAACAGGACCTTTGGCTGTTAGGATCTCAAGCGAGTTTTTAGGCAGCAGTCACTCTGACTAATACTCATCGATCTTTTTCAACTCATAGTTCCCGTCGACTTGCATCTCACCCTTCGGCGAGGTCTGGTGACACTTTAGTCTCGTCCAGCAGAACTGGACCTAAGTCAGAAATAAACTGGACTTTGGTTTTAGATTTAAGGACTAAGATCCAATAAACTTGGCCTTGAAACGAGTCCTAAGACCTCAGTCGACAAGACCAAAAGAGGATCTGACTCTCTTCTCTATACTAATAAGTATGTATAGTAGAAACCCTGCCATTACCATCTTTGCCCAAGTCAAAAGCCCTAAAGCCTCTGTCTGGAATAGAACATTCGCCCATGGCAGGTGAACAAAGCCCAGCTGAATGAGGAGCATCCCCAGAATACCGTACCAGACCCAAGGATTGCTAAAGTAGCCCAGCTCCTTCAGCGGGCGACGCAAAGATCTACAATTGAGGAGATAAAAGGCCTCAACCAAAATCACAGTCGTAACCACTGCTGTGCGGGCATAAGCTTCACTTGCTCCCGTCGACAGCTCCCATTTGAACAGTGCAAAGGCTGCGGCAGTGATATAGATCCCCACAAACAGACTGCGCATTACCAGGGAAAAATTCAACAGAGGCGCCTCCGGATTACGGGGCGGGCGGCTCATAATATCTGATTCCTTGGGTTCAAATGCCAGTGTAACACCTAAAAATATTGTACACGTCATATTGATCCAAAGTATATGCACCGGCAAAAGCGGCAAGGGTAGTGCTAGAAAAATTGCAAAAATAAGAATAGATGCCTCTCCCACATTCGTGGGAATGGTCCACACAATAAATTTTTTGAGGTTATCAAAGACACCTCGCCCCTCCTCAACCGCCGCTTCAATGGTCCCAAAGTTGTCATCGGCCAGGACCATATCCGAGGCCTCTTTTGCCACCTCAGTTCCGGTCAGGCCCATGGCAATTCCGATATTGGCCTGCCGCAAGGCTGGAGCATCGTTGACTCCATCGCCAGTCATAGCCACGATCTTGCCCTGAGCCTGTAGGGCTTTCACAAGGCGCAATTTCTGTTCAGGGGAAACCCGGGCAAAGACATGAATTTCGGAGATTCTCTTCTGCAGCTCTGAGTCTGACATACTTTCGATGTCAGCTCCTGTTACAACTTCTTTTTGAAGCTCCTCCTCAGCCTGGAGTATTCCCAGCTGCCGTGCAATGACCGCTGCAGTCAGCGCATAATCACCGGTGATCATCTTGACATCGATTCCGGCTGTATGACAGAGCCCTATGGCTCTCTGGGCCTCTTTCCGAGGTGGATCAATCATTCCCTGAAGACCTAAAAACTCCAAGCCCTGCTCCAAGTCCTGGTGCTCTATGCCAGCCTGGTCGGCGGGCAGATACTTTCTGGCAAAAGCCAAAACTCTAAGACCCCTCTCACCCAGGTTTCGCAGGGCTTCTTCTGCCTTCTCCTTCTCTTCTGATGAGCCAGCTGGCCAACAGCGGGCTGATATGGCCTCAAAGGATCCCTTCACGTAGACAACCCGCTCGGCACCCCCCTTTTGGGAGCTATTCGGCACTTGGTGGAGAGTCGCCATGTACTGGTACTCACTCTGAAAGGGAATCTGGTCCATTCTAGGCCACTGCGTCCCTTGTTCCTGGCTTTTTAAACCGGCCTTTTCTGCCGAGACAATCAACGCCACCTCTGTCGGGTCTCCCTCAAGTCCCCAGAGCTCTGAATTTTCTTCTACGCTCGATTTAGGCGGAATAAGACGGCTGTCATTGCACAGCAGTCCACAGCGTAGGAGCTCTTCCAGACCGGGGGCCACACTTTTCAAAGGTCCCGACTCGGGCTTCTCTATCACCTCATCACTAGGGCCTTGAATGTCGCCTTGAGGCTTGTAGCCCACTCCTTGAATGGAATAGTAACCCTCTTTGGGTACGTAAATCGAAGACACTGTCATTTGATTTTGCGTCAATGTCCCCGTCTTGTCCGAGCAGATCACATTAGTACTACCTAGAGTCTCCACAGCTGGCAGCTTGCGGATAATGGCTCTCCTTGAGGCCATCACTGAGACCCCAATGGCCAACATGATAGTCATGGTGGCCGGAAGGCCTTCAGGAATCGCGGCCACCATAATGGCGACAGCGGCCATAAAAGCATCGGTAAAGCTCTGGCCTCGCCAAAGGGCCACAGCAAACATCAAGGATGCAAAGCCAAGTATCGCGTAGAGGAGAACATGACTAAACTCTTTTATCTTGATAGTCAGAGGCGTCTGAATCTGTTGGGCTGAGGAGACCATTTCAGAGATCCGACCAATTTCAGTACTCATCCCCGTCTCAGTGATCAAAACCCGGGCTTGACCATAGGTGACCAGTGTGGAGGCAAAGACCATATTGTGGCGGTCAGCCAAAACAATCTCAGGACCTAGAGTCTGAACACTCTTATCCACGGCCACAGACTCTCCAGTCAAAGCAGACTCATCGACTCTCAGGTCCCGCTGCTGAAGAATCCTACCGTCAGCAGGAACTTTGTCCCCTGCAAGTAGCTCAACCACATCTCCCGGGACCAATTGCTCGGCATCAATCATCTGCTTACTGCCATCACGGAAGGTATGGGCAGAAGACCTCAGGCTTTTTGCCAGCGCCTGAATAGATTTAAGAGCCTTTGACTCCTGAACAAAGCCAATGACCACATTGACCATCACCACCAGAAAAATCACAAGAGAGTCCAACCAATGAGCCATCGCCATAGTTATAAATCCGGCAAAAATAAGGATGTAAACTAAGGGCTGATGGATTTGATCAAAAAGTCTCAGCCAAGGCGAGCGCCCTGCCTTGCTGTTGATGCGGTTGGGGCCATATTTTTTTAGTCTGTCTTCTGCCTCTTGAGAGGACAATCCTTCTAACTGTGAATTGAGATGTCTTAAAGATTCCTGGGTGTCTAAGGAGTGCCATGCTCGGTTGTTGCTCATGATTCATCTTTTAGCAAATGAACCCACCACAGACTACAAGAACTATCTTTTTTTAAAAAACCCCGGGGGCAGTGAGGCTCCCCAGGGCGGGCTTAAGAGTAGTTATTTTTCTGTGGGCACAACTACTCAAAACCTAAAAAAACTGAACGAATACAAAGTTTAAGGACCTAGAAACCCTAGTCACCTTAGCCAATCAACCGCAAAGCTGCAGCTCCATTTTGGTTGGCATTGGCCAAAACGGCGATAGATGCCTGCTGAAGAATCTGCGCGGAAGTCATCTCTGCGGTTTCATGGGCGACATCGGCGTCCATAATCCTGGATCGTGCGGCCGAGAGGTTCTCATTCTGAATATCCAAGTTGCTGACTGTCGTGTTCAGACGACTCTGCACGGCTCCAAAATCTGCACGCAGGCTCCCAATTTTTACCAGGGCTTCGTCTACCTGCTCCAGAGTTCTTCTGGCGCCATTTCGATCCCCAACAGAGACACTCTGGATACCTAGAGCACGATTGGTCGCATCTGCAGTGATATTGTAGCGGATCACGTTTTCCGGGCCAGAGAAAGCTCCCACATGGTACTCCAGCTGCCTACCAGAACCATCCAGCAGTGTCTGGTTTCCGAAGCGGGTGGACACGGCAATCCTATTGGACTCCTCTATAAGCTGTTGAGCCTCTAGGTTCAAAAAGCCCCTTTCTGTGTCACTGACAGTGTCCGAGGCTGCCTGCACTCCCAACTCCCGAAGACGAATCAAGATATTGTTAATCTCATTTAAACCGCCTTCGCTGACTTGAATTAGCGATTGAGCGTTATAGGCGTTGTTTCGCGCCTGTCGAATCCCCGCCACCTGTCCGCGGATATTCTCTGAAATGGCGAGCCCTGCAGCATCATCAGATGCATTGACGATTCTTTGGCCCGATGCCAGTGCTGCCTGCGCATGCTCTAACCTATGTTGCTGAGTCGTCAGCTGTCTTTGCGCATTGATTGACGCCAAATTGGTATTTATTCTTAAGCCCATGGTAGCCTCCATTGTTGCATGCAAATCAATTTGCATAGTTTGACCCACCACCTGCCCACAGCCTTTCCTCCGGCCGATTGGTGACAGACCAATGACTTCCCTGTCAGGTTAATAAAATTTGTTTTTGGAGACCCTCCCACTCGAAAGGGGTGACTGACCCTTTGAGTAAGAGAAGAAAGGTTTTCTTTCGTTGACTGCTGAAACAAAACCTCTTTGGTGCTCCAACGTGTTCATGAGCCTTCTCGGCCTTGGTCCAGGAAACTTTAGCCCAAAGTCTAGGAAAAATAGGACACTATGCGTCTTGTCGCTAAAATCACTGGATTCAAATTTGAAAAAAAATTCGCCTTAAGGCCTAATGCGGTGCATTTCTTGAGAGCTCTGCCCGCAAAAAAGGCCGGAGGCTACCAAAGCCCCCGGCCTGAAATTTGGTTTTTGCCCGCCCTTATTCTCGACGAATAGATAAATCCTTAGGGAATTAAATGGTGAGGAGTCGCAGAGCCCGCGCAGAGTCCATCTTGGCCTGAGCGAGGACAGAAACCCCCATATCCTGGATAATTTGATGACGAGTCAACTCAGAGACCTCCCGAGCGACGTCTACATCTACAATCTGCGACCTGGCCATTTCCAGATTCTCAGCCTGGACGGCCAGATTGTCGATGGAGTAGTGAAAGCGAGAGTGAACCGAGCCAAACTGAGCTCGAACCTCAGCCACCTTTGACATAGCCTGATCAATGTCTTCAATAGAACGGCGGGCAGCCCTTTGTGTGTCCACCTGGCTGCTACCAATTCCCGAGCGCCGAGCAGATGTGTCGGCGTCCAGACGGAAAGAGATCGTGTTTTCTGGCCCCGAAAAAGGCCCCACATGAAACTCATATGTTTGCCCTGAGCCTGAAAGCAGGGACTGCTCGCCAAATCGAGTGGACTGAGAAATCCGATCGTACTCCTCCTTGAGCTGAGTAAACTCCATCTCTATGAAACTTCTCTCTTTATTGCTGACCGTGTCACTGGCCGACTGGACTGCCAACTCGCGGAGGCGTATCAATATGTTGTTTTGTTCGTTGAGTCCTCCCTCAGCGGTCTGGATAAAAGCCATGGCCTGCTCGGCGTTGGCCTTGGCCTGACGACTTCCAGACACCTGGCCCCGCAGAGACTCAGAGATGGCAAAGCCTGCCGCATCGTCACCAGGACGTACGATCTTTCGTCCCGAGGCCAAGGCGGCCAAAGACCCTTCCACCTGTCTTTGTGATTGAGACAGGTGTCTTTGCGCCCTAAGGGACACAAACTCAGCATTGATTTTAAAGGACATAGAGCACCCCCTATTGCCCAGGATCTCTTTTTGACTCCGGAGCCTCACATCCGGAAAAAAGGTCCTGTGGCATCGAGTGCCCACAGAAGGTTTTTGTTTCAGCAGTCAGACATCCTATCGTCACGTCGCGTTAAAACTTTAGGGAAAAATAATGCTTTGAGTTATTTTTTTAGATTTTTTTGCTGTAGCCCATCTCTCTAGCCAGTTCCGAGTCCCTTTGATCCTCAAAAGCCCTGAATTTTTTTATTTTTTTAAGACGAATGCGAACGGAGGCAGTCTTCTCCCCCCGTCTGTTTTTCCGTACTAAAAAATCCTCCAGATGAATAAGTTTGGGCTCTTTCTCACTTTGAGTCGAAGCAGAGCTAGCCAGGGAGCTGCCCTGGCCCCGCTGTTGTGGGATGGGCTGGACCTTTTTTTGCTCCTCAGCAATGGCCTCGGCAGCAAGTTCAGCCTCTCCATCCTCTTCTGGATTTGGGTGGGCCACAAATGGCCCCAAAGACGCCAGCTTCATGGACCCTGTATCGGCACTTTAGTCCAGAACTTTATGCGAAGCGTTATAATGGGCTTTTATTTTTTTAAGCTCTTTATTTTATTGGGCTTATTTGATTGGAATCTACTCGCCCTCACCCCAGAACATGGGCTCTGGGCCAAATACAATGCGACAGTAAGGACCTTCTCCTAGGCCCAAATCCCAGGCAATGTCCAGCTCGTTCACTACAGCCACATATATAGGATAAATTGGGGAATTTCCTGAATAGTTGTCACAGATAAAGGGGTCTTCCCCTTGGGAGCCCGGTTTGTCATCAATCACAAAAGAATAGAGAGTGGCTCTTTCCTGACTCGAGTTTTTCAACTGCCGACCATAGGCATGAAAAGCCTGGTTTGGATAAACTGTGCCATGGATGCAAATTCGGTCGCCTTTAAAAGGCACCTGACGGCCACGAACTTCCTTAAAAAAATACTGACAAGAAAACTCTGTCACCGGCTCCACCGGATAGATCTTTGCAGAAGATGCCAGTAAGGGGCTCGCAGAGCTCATTATAACTACTATCAGTGAAACAAAAAACATGGGGATTCCTCACTCAAAAGTTCTCCAAGGGAGCTGCAAAATGACATTCTGCATTAATTATGTCAAGAACTTTCAACTCAAGGGAAGAGTCTTTCCTTAACTAAGAGGGAATAACTTTGAGTAGATCTTGAGCGACTCGAACCTGTTGAATTTGACGGTGAATCCGCTCTTCCCAGTCTTGACGAAGCAGGGCTCTGGCCTCCTGTTGCAGACGCTGGGGAGCTTGCCTCTGCTTTTCCCAGACAGCTCTGTTATTGAGAGCAGTAAAAACCCTCTGGGCTATGGGCTCTAACCCCCGCCCCTCAGTGGCCACAGTTTTAATGACTTCGGCAACCCTTTGTCCCGCCTCTGCCGAAAGCTGGGCAGAGAGTTCAAGTTCGCGAACCAAACTGTCAGCGCCTGGGCGATCGGCCTTATTGACAACAAAAAGGTCGGCAATTTCAAGCAAGCCGGCCTTCATGGCCTGAACGGCATCTCCAGACTCAGGCACTAAAACCACCATAACTTCGTCGGCCACATACATGACATCCATCTCACTCTGCCCCACTCCCACGGTTTCCACCAGCACAACATCAAAGTCACAGAGATCAAAGGCCCGCAACATCAAATAGGCTGAGGCACTCAAACCCCCCAGGCTGCCGCGAGTCCCCAGCGAGCGAATAAACACCTTCTCATCCAAAAAGTGCTCTCTATAGCGAATGCGGTCACCCAGTATCGCCCCATGGGTCAAGGGGCTTGATGGATCTACGGCCACAACAGCCACCTGTAAATCCTGTCGCCTCAATTCTCGGATCAAAGCTGAAACCAAGGTGGACTTGCCAGCTCCGGGTGGGCCCGTGATCCCCACCCGCAGAGCTGGTTTTTCTGAAGTCAGAAGTTCTGGAGCCTCTGCCAAGCCCCTTGCGCCAAGGCGCTCCAGTTCACTTAATGCTTTGGCCAAGGCCACTCTGTCTCCGCGACAGGCCTTTTCGACCTGTTTCTGCAAAGGGCAGTTTTTGGTCACCGCTTTTTGTGGCAAATTCAATCTCCTAAGATATTAAAAAGAGTAGATTTTTTTTATTCTTATGTCCAGCTCAGGATCGCAGCGTCTAAAAACAAGACAGCTGGATCTAGCCCCTTAAGCCCCTGTGTAAGTTGTTTTTTTCCAGTTATTTCAACCCCTTAATCCTGATGTGAGTGGTGAGCACACTTTGTGCCCCTTCAGCAGAGTGGAGGACTATAAAAGTGATCGACTGGACAGAGAAAAAAAGCCTACTTATAGCTGCAGCTCTGCTGATAGCCTTAGGCCTGATTTTTACGGGCCTCAAATCCCGCTACTCAGGCCAACAGCCAGGCTCCTATGGACAAAGAGCGCTGCTTGTGGGTGATATTATTCCCTACAGCCGATCCCGGGATCACGGCAACTCAAGGCTGGATTCAGCCGCTACTTCTGATCCCTCCCCAAGCCATCTGCTCCCACAAAGAGGAGCCTCCAAAAACAAGCCCCCTCTGCCACAGCCCCCAAGCCAGCCCGCTGCTTCAGACGACCCCAATCAAGCTCTGCTCGCTGAGCTTGTAGAGAAGGCTGAGTTTACTCATGATGAGTCTGATGAAACAGCTGAGGACCTCGAAGATGAAGAAGAACTGCTGACCGGTGAGACGGATACTTCACCCGAATCTGATCTCACTCCTCCCTCTTCCTCAGCTCAACGAGAGTCTCTTCCTGAACGAGAAGATCTGAGCCACAGACCCCTCTCTTTCGTATATGGACTGCCTCAAGACCGCCAAGACGAAGACCTTGATGAGCTTGACGAAGGGGATCTTCTCGACCAGAAAGCACTTTTGGCCTGGGCTGAAAGGCTGTTGACTGAGCCCAACTTTGCCGCTCTTACTCAGCTCATTGCCGAGTATCAATCTGGCCTTATCAGTGCTGCAGTCTTTTACTCCTTAGTTGATCAGATGTCCGCAGATGAACGCGAAGACATTCGGCGACTGGCAGGAATTGCACTGGTGAGCACACCGAGCTCTTCCAGCTTCGTGCGAATTGCCACTCTCCTGCAAACGGAAGCCTATAACTCCTCATTGCGCCAAAGCCTTGAGTTGGGACTGACCTACTACAAGGATCTCAACTACATCCTGGCCCTTGAGCATGTGCTCCTGCGAGAAGACTCTAACCATACCCTGCAACTAGCCGTCACACAGGTTCTAGTGTCGGCTGAGTTCCACCTCCAAAATAGTCGCCAACGCCTCCTCGATGCAGAGCAAGATTCCAGTGCTCATTCCTCACCCAGCCAAGCTGAAATCGTTTTTTCTCGCTTTATTGCCCCCCTCAGAAATCTCACCGAGCAGGCCTCGGACCAAGATATCACCACCCAAGCGCAAACCACGCTCACCTATCTTGAGGACCTTCTTGGCACTACGATCGCCGTCAGCCAATTCTAGTTGACCGCCTGAAAGCTGAGACCCATAAATTGAGGAATGAAATGCTTTGGCCTCACATTCCACTGCCACCTTTTTGTGCTGCTCTTTGTTCTTAGTATTGGCCTGGCTATTTCCTCTCCCGCATGGGCACAGAAGTCCCTACCCCAACAGCTCACAGCCACCGAGCGCGCAGAGGTGAT